>CAZEMW010000551.1:0-3262 GCA_964513105.1 uncultured Fibrobacterota bacterium | reverse complement strand
GGGTGCGAAGGCGGCGAGAGCGGTCGGGTTGGAATTCCAGATAAACACGACCGTCACGAAGATGAATATGGAAGAGCTCCCGCAGATATTCGATCTGGCGGTAGCAATGGGGGCGGTTTCTTTTCACCCGTTCCTCCTCGTCCCGACCGGCCGCGGGAAAGAACTTGCCGACCAGGAGATTGCGCCCGAGGACTATGAACGTGTTCTGCATTGGATCTATGAGAATCGGGAAAAAGCCGACCTCACACTCAAACCGACCTGTGCGCCGCATTACTATCGGATTCTTCGACAGCGCGAGAAGGAGGCAGGCCGAAGCGTACGACCGGAAACCCATGGGCTTGATGCCATGACCAAAGGATGCCTGGGAGGGCAGGGCTTTGCGTTTATATCTCACACCGGTGTTGTCCAAATCTGCGGTTTCCTGGATGTGCCGGCAGGTGATTTGCGCAAAAACGATTATGATTTTGTCGATATCTGGAAAAACTCGGATCTATTCGCTGAAATTCGGAATGTGAACGGGTATAGCGGACGGTGCGGATATTGCGAGTACCGTAAGGTCTGTGGTGGGTGCAGAGCACGAGCCTACGCCGAAACTGGCGACTACCTGTCCGAAGAACCATATTGCATATACAAACCACATGCGAAGCCCGCCGAAAACGGCGGTTTGGGAAGTAATTCTTAGCCCCGAATTCCAACCGGATACGAGCGGTATGCGGTGAGTTGTTGTTCGTGTGTATCTCGAAAAATCAGAGGTATCCGAAAGGTACCGGGTCCATCTTTTCGAGATCTCATCAACAATACCCACTCAGTCCTGAACTCCGGTGAAATCGGGCAAGCGCGAGAGGCGGTATAGTTTATGAGCGAGAGGGGCAAAAGCAAGGCAGCGTTTGCAGCAGCACAAAAGTACATACCGGGCGGAGTCAATTCACCGGTCCGGGCATTCGGTGCAGTTGGCGGAGATCCCGTCTTCATTTCAGAGGCTTCGGGATCGAAACTTCGCGATATCGACGGTACCGAATATATCGATTACGTCTGTTCCTGGGGTCCGCTGCTGCACGGTCATGCTCATCCGGATATCCTGACGGCCGTCTCAAAGGCGGCGCAACGGGGTACCAGTTTCGGGGCACCTACCGAAGGAGAAACCGAACTCGCCGAGAAAATCTGCGACATGATCCCCTCGATTGACAAGGTTCGACTGGTCAATTCAGGAACCGAGGCAACTATGAGTGCGGTTCGACTGGCACGAGGGTTCACCGGCCGTGAACTTATAGTTAAGTTTCGCGGATGCTATCACGGCCACGGTGACAGTTTTCTGATCGCGGCCGGATCCGGAGCCGTTACGCTGGGAGTCCCAAACAGCCCGGGCGTTACCGCGGGTACCGCCCGCGACACCCTTCTTGCCGACTTCAACGACCAGGATTCCGTAGCCGCTCTTTTCAAAGAACACGGCGACAATATCGCCGCGGTTATCGTTGAACCGGTCGCCGGAAACATGGGGGTCATACCTCCACTCGATGATTTTCTGGACTTTCTTCGATCAATAACCCAGACCTGGGAAAGCCTCCTAATATTCGATGAAGTCATGACCGGGTTCCGAGTTGCGCGTGGAGGCGCTCAGGAGCGCTACGGCATTCTTCCCGACCTGACAACGCTTGGTAAGATAATCGGCGGCGGGCTTCCGGTGGGAGCCTATGGCGGCAAAGCTGAAATAATGGACCGGCTGTCCCCCGACGGTCCGGTGTATCAGGCCGGGACCCTTTCGGGTAACCCGATCGCCGTTGCAGCGGGACTGGCGACCCTCACCCTTATCGACGAAATTCCGGAGCTGTACTCGCGTCTGGACACAATGGGCGACCGACTGGCGGTAGGCCTGGAGGAAGCTGCCGAAAGGCACGGTGTACCGGCAGTTGTGAACCGCGTCGGATCGATGATGACCTGTTTTTTCACCGAAGCAAGGAGAGTTGCTTCGTATTCAGAGGCGATGTCGGCCGATAAAGAACGATACGCCAAGTACTTCCACGAAATGCTGAATCGCGGTATCTATTCGGCACCGTCACAATTTGAAGCGGCATTTGTTTCTTCGGTCCACACCATTGAAGACATCGATAGAACGATTGCGGCCGCCGATGAAGCTCTCGGAATACTGAAGGGATAGAAGGGTACGGTTTTGGAAACTACGGATCGCAAAATACTCGATATCATTCAGTCCGACTTTCCGGTCACGGTTCGACCTTTTGCCCGGATAGCCGAAATGGTGAATCTTGACGAATCCGATGTCCTCCGCAGGATTGAGCGGCTGAAGAATGAACAGATCGTCCGCGAAATAGGAGTGATTTACAACTCCTCCTCGATCGGATACCATAGTGTACTGGCGGCGTTTGCGGTGAGAGAAGATCGAATCGATGCTGTCGCGGAAACGCTCAACCGGGATGCCGGAGTCAGTCACAATTACCAGCGCGAAGGTGAATACAATATCTGGTTTACCTTGACTCGTCCCGGCACGGCCGATTTGTACGCCGCGATTGAAACACTTGCCGATCAAACGGGAGTCGAAGACTGGCTGTATCTCCCCACAATCCGAACATTTAAAATAAAGTTTCAGCTATCGATGAACAGCGAATCTCCGGAAGCTTTTAGGGATGTTTCGGACGCGAACACCGACCGCACCGACAAAGCTTTCGACTATGATCCACGGTTTATTCATACCGTACAAGGAGACCTGCCACTCACCTCCACTCCATTCAAATCGGCTGCGGAGGAACTGGGGTGGTCTGAAGAGCAGGTGGTTTCGGAAATCGAGCGGTATAAAGAAGCCGGCGCGATTAGACGTATTGCCGCGGTTTTGCGGCCGAAGAAGGCAGGATGGTCGGCCAATGTACTGGTTGCCTGGGCGCCTCCGCAAGACCTGATCGAACAACTCGGAACGGCGGCGGCTCAGAAAAAATCAATAAGCCACTGCTACCAGCGACCGGTACACCCAAACTGGCCGTTTGCGGTTTACACTATGATACACGGCCGGAGCATGGATGAGTGCGAAAAGGAAATCAAAGACCTTGTGAGCAGTACCGGGATTGATTCGTACCGAAAGCTGGTCACGGTGCGAGAATTTAAAAAAATTCGCGTTCGATATTATGACTGATGTCCGGTCCTACAGGTGGCGGGGTGCTGTCGAGGATGATCGGATGCACGGACTCGGGCGCGAATGGAGAAACCATCATACACGATGGTTCCCTCAGGGCGCAAAAGTCCTACGCCCCTCCAC
>CAZEMW010000550.1:0-3266 GCA_964513105.1 uncultured Fibrobacterota bacterium | reverse complement strand
CATTATCGGAGCAAACGGTGCGGGCAAGTCAACTATAATGAACGCGCTTTCCGGCATTGTCGTTCCTTCGGCGGGATCCATACGGTTCAGGGGTGAGCAAACATCCTCGCTTCTGCCGCATCAAATTGTGAAGAAGGGCATTGTACAGGTCCCGGAAGGACGAGGGATTTTCGGTAATCTGACCGTGATGGAAAACCTCGAGGTCGCCTCCGGTATCAGAAAGAAAAATGAGCAACTCAAAAAAGACTACGACCATGTTTTCGAGATTTTCCCACGCTTGAAGGAACGACGGTCTCAGGCGGCGGGAACATTGAGCGGTGGCGAACAGCAAATGCTGGCCGTCGCCCGGGCCTTGCTTACAAAAGGCGAAATACTCCTTCTGGATGAGCCTTCGATGGGGCTTGCCCCCAGTCTAGTTGAGGAGATTTTCAGAATAATCGAACGAATCAATGCGGAAGGGACCACCATTTTGCTGGTTGAGCAGAATGCATACCAGGCAATGTCGATTGCCGACCAGGCGTATGTTCTTGAAACCGGCTCGATCATTCTGGCCGGTCCCGCCGATGAACTCAAGAACAACCCCAAAGTCAAAGAAGCATATCTGGGAGGATAAAACACCTTTGCTTCGCATCCCTCTTCCCGAAAAAAGAGAAAGAAAGGAATATAGAATGCTTCACGAACAGGTCTATCGCAGGCGCATACGGCAATTTCATAACCGCTTGAAATCGGACCGATATCCCGAAAGGAGTGCGCTTGCCGTAGAGTACTGTTATGAGCAGGAAAACCCGATACCCTATGCCGAATTAAACTCGCGAGGCTGGTCTGCGCTGGAAATCGGGGACGAATGGGCGAAGCCGTGGGGGTCCGCATGGTTTCGGTTTACCGGACGCGTGCCGGATGGGTGGAAAAACAGGAAAGTGATTGCGTTGATCGACATTACCGGTGAAGCGGCTGTCTGGAAAGACCATTCCCCGTGGGTCGGATTGACACACGTCAAAGTCGGAGGGACATCGTATCGTAAATGTCTTGTGCCTGTTCTTGATACGGCCGGGGGAGGTGAAACTATTCAGCTTCTTGCCGAGGGAGCGGCAAACGACATGTTCGGTCAGGGGGCATCCGAGCCGTATCTTCTCCGGGAGGCCGACCTGGCCGTTGTCGATCTTCCGGTCTGGACTCTGGAACAGGACTATTCGTTTCTTCTCGAGCTTCTCGAGACACTTTCACCGGAAACCGCACGATACCAAAGAGTGCTTTCGGGACTGAATCGGATTGCAAACATGTACCCCTCGGGACAAATCGACAACTGTCTCGCGATTACAAAAGAGCTGATTAAAACCCCGGCCGGATCCTCGTGCATGACCGTGTACGGCATTGGTCACGGACATCTGGATCTCGCCTGGCTTTGGCCGGTGCGCGAGACCAAACGAAAAACCGGAAGAACGTTTGCATCGCAATTGCGATACTTGGAGGAGTATCCCGACTACGTTTTCGGGGCGTCTCAGCCACAGCAGTATCAATGGCTCAAAGAGGAGTATCCCAGCCTGTACGAACGGGTGAAGAGTGCGGTGCGGGACGGACGCTGGGAGTGTCAGGGCGGTATGTGGGTTGAGGCCGACACCAACGTGACCGGTGGGGAGTCGCTGGTGCGACAATGCTTGTACGGAAGGAAGTTTTTCCGGGATGAGTTCGGAGTCGAGGTACGCGATTTGTGGCTTCCCGATGTTTTCGGATATTCGGCATCGTTGCCGCAAATCTTGACAAAATGCGGCATCGATGTGTTCGTGACGCAGAAGATTTCGTGGAACGATACGAACAAGTTTCCTCATCATACATTCCGCTGGGAGGGGATCGACGGAACGCGGATACTAAGCCATTTTCTTCCCGCGAATGACTACAATTCCAACAATGCGCCGTTCAAGTTGAAGGCGGCGGAGGATCGGTATACGCAAAAGGACGTGTGCGACGGGTTTCTGCATCTGTACGGTGTGGGGGACGGTGGCGGGGGTCCGGGTAGAAGGCATATCGAGCTTGGAATGAGAATGGCCGATTGCGAGGGATTGCCGAGGTTCAAGTTTTCTCCGGCCGAAAAGTTCTACCAGTATCTGAGAAGCCTGCAGCCGGAATCGTTTCCGCAATGGACCGGTGAGCTGTATCTCGAGTTGCACCGAGGGACCTACACCACCCATGCACGCATGAAAAAACGGAATCGCCGCATAGAGCAGGAACTCCGGGATGTGGAATTCTTGTCGGTTGTTGCGGGTGAGTATCCGGGCGAAGAGTTGGAGCGGATATGGAAAAATGTGCTTCTCAATCAGTTTCATGACATAATCCCGGGTTCCTCGATCGATTGGGTTTATCGCGATGCGCATGCTCTGTATGACGAATGCCAGAGGGATCTTGAAATACTGGTTGGGAAAGCCCTGCGGAAACTGCTTCCACTTGCGGATATTCCACTGGAGCAGCATTATGCTGTAGTGAATACGTTGAGTTGGGACCGAATGGTCGAAATTGCCATACCGCGGCCAGAGTCCGATGCGAAAAAGTCGATTGTTGATGCAGGGGGAAATGCTCTGGAGACGGTATACCGTAAGGGGGCGTTATGTGCGCAGGTGCCGGCCGGGGCAATGGGGTACACGGCCGTCCGGATCGACGACGTGTCTGCCCGGACTGTCGAGTCTTTGCAGGCCGACTCGGAGGCAATGGAGAGTGAACTGGTATCCGTACGTTTTGGGCCGGGTGGAACGATAACCTCGATCTACGACAAGGAACTCGGGCGGGAGATGCTCCGGGGGCCTGCAAACAGACTGGTTTCGCATGAAGACGTACCGGTGGACTGGGAAGCGTGGGATATTAACCATTACTACGCCGAAGCCGACAGTACCGAAGCGGAGCTGGTTGAACGCACGGTGTACTATCGGGACGGCCTGGGTACTGCCGTTCGTCAGGTACTTCGGATTGGAAACTCGACAGTGGATCAGGTAATCTCATTGCGCAAGGGAAGCAAAGAGGTCAGAATCAAGAATGATGTTGATTGGTGCGATTCTCAACGCCTGCTCCGGGTCTATGCCGATACCGCCATTCAGGCACGGGAAGCCTCATATGAAATCCAGTTCGGTCTCCTGCGCAGGCCGACGTTTGAGAATACGTCGTGGGATGCCGCGCGATTCGAAGTCTGCGGACACCGTTTTGCGGATCTATCGGAGCCGGATATCGGCCTGGCGCTTTTGAATGACAGCAAATACGGCCACCGGTGTCTCGACGGATCA
>CAZEMW010000549.1:312-3270 GCA_964513105.1 uncultured Fibrobacterota bacterium | reverse complement strand
CCAGATAGCCCCCGGAATGCCCGAAGCTGGGGCTTTATCCCTTACTACGCTCCGGTTAGGCTTCCGGGGACAGAATTATTTTGCACTTCTCCAACGATGTTGGGGGTAGACCTGCAGAAAAGGCCAATCGCATATCCCCCATTTCGACTGGTGACGGCTGTGATCTCACTCAAGGAGATTGCCGAGCCCAACAGTATTCGAGAACTGAGAAGCCAGGTCGAATGGGAATGGTCCTCAGTCCTGCAGGACTTCCCCACGAATGAACGGTACCCATTTGCCGGGAATTATGAACTCTCTAAGCCAGTGGGTGGTTCGACAAGCTCACCACGAACGGAGCGCGTCGCAGTGCCGAAACAGGTTTTCTGCCGTAGGCCCTGAGCCAAGCGGTAGAACTCTCAGCAGAAAACAAATGCTCCCGAGCCCAATTCTCTACAGCACTGCGTAAGTGACTCGCCTCCTTGCTTTCACATCGTGCGTTTCGGTATATTGTTTTCTCGAATCAACCAATGAAGTTATGAACCAGGGAGTTGCCTGAAAGCAACGCATACCAAGGTAGGACCGGTCCGGTAATATCGGGGTATGCAGGGAAACAGAATGATGCCAAGACCCACCTCGCGGCCCTGCCCCCGGCATGCCGTATCCTGCATTCCGACCTTTTTCGGCCTCCTTTCGATCGTTCCGATACCTATCCACTCGATAGATTTCCCTCTGTTCTTTTCCCTTATCCAACCGAAAGGCGGTCGGTATGTCCGAACCTGCTGTTGATTATCGTCCCATGTGGACGGAGCTGGGCCTTAACCTCGAAGCTCATGACGCGTTACTTGCAGTATTGTCCAAGGCGTATGGCGATACGTTCCTGTCGCAGAAAAACCGCCCAAAGGGGATGGAGTACTTCGATTTTGTGATGTCTGAAGTTCACGGGCTCAGAATCAAGGAACTCATGGACGCAAAGAAGGACGGTCGAAAGGTCGTCGGAACCTATTGCACCTTTGTGCCCGAAGAACTGGTTCTTGCGGTCGACGGCATTATGGTCGGTTTGTGTGCGGGAGCCGATTTTGCCGTGGATGAGGTCGAGAAAATACTACCGCGGAATACGTGCGCTTTGATCAAATCTACATTCGGATTCAAGCTGGGGGGCGTGTGCCCCTATCTCGAAGCCTGTGACATGGTTGTGGGTGAGAACACCTGTGACGGGAAGAAAAAAGCGTATGAGATCCTGAATCGACTCATTCCCAATTTCTACACCGTGGACATGCCTCAGATGAAAGGTCCCGAAGGAAAAGCGCTTCTTCGTGCCGAGTACAAGAAACTGGCGGGACGACTTGAACAACTCACCGGCAAAACCATCACCACCGAAGCCCTGAAGAAGGCTGTCACAACGGTTAACCGAAAACGCCGGGCGGTACAACGTCTGGCAGAGTTACGCGCGGCCGATCCGGCACCCATTTCCGGCCTTGACAGTCTGCTTGTCAACCAGGTCTTCTTCTACGACAACCCCGAACGATTTACCGCTTCGGTAGAGGCGATTTGTGACGAATTGGAACAGCGAATCGAGGCGCGCTACGGTGTCAAACCCGCGGGTACGACGCGTCTGCTGATGTCGGGATGCCCGATGGCGGTTCCGAACTGGAAAGTTCCCACAATTGTGGAGAATCTCAATGCGGTAATCGTGGGTGAAGAATCCTGCGTCGGCGAACGCGGAAGCAGAGGGAGTGTCGACGACTCGGCAGAAGATGTAGACGGGCTGATCGACGCTCTTGTGGAGAGATACCTCGAAATCGATTGTGCCGTATTCACCCCGAATCGCGAACGGCTTGACCATATTAAATCCATGGCTTCGAAGTACAAAGCCGACGGCGTGGTGCTGTACGGACTGAACTTCTGCTCCCCGTATCTGATAGAAGCGCTCGATATCGAGAAGGAACTCGAAAACGCGGGCATTCCCGCCATTCGGATCGAGACCGATTACAGTGGTGAGGATATCGGGCAGATACAAACGCGAATCGAGGCTTTTGTCGAACGGCTGAGCGACTGATATGCAGAGCATCGGCATCGATATCGGCTCCAGTACGATTAAATTTGTCTCTCTCGAAGACGGCCGTATCCGGAAATGGGAGGTGGTAGACGCCACCTCCCGCCCTCTGGCGGTTGCCCATGCTCTGCTTGCGAAGTACCGCGGTCTCCCGACCACGGCAACCGGCTACGGTAGAAACCTGCTCGAAATCGAAGAAATTCCCTCGGTGACGGAGATCAAGGCGTGCGCGTACGGAATGCGACATCTGTATCCGGAGGCACGAAGCGTGATCGATATCGGCGGTCAGGATGTAAAGGTCATACAGCTTGCTTCCAACGGGAAAGTCTCCCGCTTCGAGATGAATGACCGCTGCGCAGCCGGCACGGGTAAGTTTCTTGAGGTCATGGCCGATAAACTGGGGTATGGGATTTCGGAATTCGGCAATGCCGCCCAGATGGGGAAGGCGGGAACTACAATCAGCTCTGTTTGCGCGGTGTTCGCGGAATCGGAAGTTATCGGGCTTCTCAACAGAGGCGCACTACCCGAAAACATCGCACGGGCGGTTCATCAGAGTGTTGTCGGGAAAATCGCCGGCATGTACAAGCGGCTGCCCCCCACGGAGGGGCCGATCTATCTTGCGGGAGGCGGTGCATGTAATCCATGCACGCAAGTGCTGCTTGAGGATAGCCTCCGGAGAGAGGTCATTGTCCCGGGCAATCCCCAGATTGTCGTCGCACTGGGATCGGCGGTGCTTGCTTCGCGGGGGCGGTAAATACTTTCACCTGAACTGAGCAGGACGGAACGGCCGGTTTCCGCGCTCTGTGGAGGTCACGGCATGGCCCGCTGCAAAACGACGGTCTGCTTCCCGGCGATACCCCTCAACCCGAAGCTCACCGTTTTCGAACACTTCAACAATAGCGTATGCGCTATTCTCAGCCCCGCCA
>CAZEMW010000549.1:0-302 GCA_964513105.1 uncultured Fibrobacterota bacterium | reverse complement strand
ATGGATTCCATCGAAAGCTCGGTAGTCTCCGACATGTTTGTGCCCCTGGAACACCGCCGTAACATTTCCGGCGGTCCGCAGAATATGACGAACTTCCGATGCATTACTGACGGTATGATCTCCGTCGCCGTCGAGTCGATGATGATTAAATACCAGAACCGGACCGGCTACGGAGGACAGATCGTCTTTGAGCCACTGAAGCTGGTATGGAGGAATCGACGAATCCTTCCAATGAAAATTCCCGTGATCGTACTCGGACCCGTCGGCGGTAAAATTTGAGTCAAGGACGATAAGATGCACAC
>CAZEMW010000548.1:0-3281 GCA_964513105.1 uncultured Fibrobacterota bacterium | reverse complement strand
CACAAGGATGTCGTATCGACAAAACATTGTGAATAAAAACGCCCTTAGGGCCTAAGTCGGCTAAACCGTAAGGTGTACGGAACCACTGAAATCAAGGTAACTCAATATGAATACGAAATCGATCCGAACGAAGATTGTAGCAACGTTGGGGCCTGCTACGGGATCCCCGCAGAAAATCGAAAGCCTCATTCGCGCCGGTGCATCGGTCTTTCGAATCAACTTTTCTCATGGTGAGCGTGAAGGGCATGCCGACACGATTGCCGCCGTGCGAAAGGTGAGTCGAAAACTGGGGGTGCCGGTTGCCATACTCGCCGATCTTCAGGGGCCTAAAATCCGCACAGGGAAAACAGCGGGAAATGAGTCCGTGGAGCTGAAAAAGGGAACAGTAGTGGAACTGGCGGCCGGACGGGGGGAATCGGATGAAAAGGTCATCCACGTCGGGTATCCACCGCTGATCGATGAAGTTGCGGTGGGGAAGGATATCCTCATCAACGACGGGGCGATTCGGCTGAAAACGATTAAGAAGGACAAGGCTCGCGGCCGATTAATCTGTTCAGTCCAGAATACCGGAGAGTACTCAACCGGGAAAGGGGTGAATTTTCCCGATATAGAACTGAGTCTTCCCGCTCTCACCGCAAAGGATCGCAAAGATCTTGCTTTTGCATTGACTCGGGAAATCGACTATATCGCACTCTCGTTCGTTCGACATGCCGAAGACCTCAAACCCGTTCATCGGGCGGTGAGAAAGAGCGGGAAACCGGTCAGAATAATTGCCAAGATTGAGAAACCCGAAGGGGTTCGGAACGCCGAAGCCATTCTTTCCACCGTCGACGGGATCATGGTTGCTCGGGGGGATCTGGGAGTCGAAACATCGGCTCATGATGTTCCCGTGTATCAGAAGCGCCTTATCGCCGATGCGAACCGAAAAGGAAAACTGGTTATTGTCGCCACGCAGATGCTGGAGTCGATGATCAAGAATCCTCGTCCGACGCGTGCCGAGGCTTCCGATGTTGCGAATGCGATTTTTGACGGAACTGATGCGGTAATGCTGTCCGGAGAGACTGCTGTGGGACAGTATCCGGTTCGTGCCGTAACTATGATGGCCGAGATTGCCGCCACCGCCGAAGAGAGCGAGTATTATCCCCGTGATCATGTGGATCTCACTTTACGCGAACACTATCCGCCCGATGCCGTCTGTGAGGCCGCACGATGGGCGGCCTCGGACTTGGGTGGAGTCCCTATCGTCGTATTCACCCGTTCGGGTAACTCGGCGTTCTACCTCTCAAAATTGCGCAATTTCTCGCCGATTTATGCTTTTACCCCGGAACAGGAAACAGCACGTGCCGTATCGCTTGCGTGGAACGTCCGGGCGCTTGATTTCGGTATTCAGAAGGATGTCGTTGAGTTGATTGCCGGGGCCGAAGATATCCTTCTTAAGCGGCGTCTTGTGCGTCGGGGGGACTTGGTTGTCTTTGTCGGTGGAACTCTTCCGGTCACCGGCGCCACCAATTTCCTTCGAATAAAGCCGATCGGCACCGAATAGCAGTTCGCTCCATTCCTTCCTGCGTTGACTTCCCCAACCCTTCGTGATATCATCATACAGCGGAGTTCAGGTGCTGCACTGAGGAGTACCCTCGCCATGCCATGGTCCTGCATCAGGCTGTAACCTGTATGCGTCCTCTACGGAAAGGATGCTCTTGAGCTTGCCGAAAGGGTGAAGCATTCGGCTTTGCGGGCACGGTGTGGATTCTCCTTCTCAGCCTTTTTGAGGTTTGTGAAATCATGCTCCAGTTTCGCACGTAGGTTCGTGCCTGTCCGGAAACCCGCTCTAGTGCCTCGGCCGAGAATGTGACCGGCGAGGCGTCACAAAGCGGCGTATCCACGAGATACGGTGAGTTGGGTCCCGGCGTAATCACTCCCACGGACGGACTGGAGAACCGTCCATGGAAATCAGCGGCAGTTCTTGTGAAGCGGTGTACCGGGCATGTAGAAACATGCCGTCAACGGTCGGTCCGGGAGCGATAGTATCTCGATTCACCGTCGTAGAAAGAGTTGGGACCACTTGCGGATTCGCTGCCATTTACTGGGGTTTTCGTAATCGATTCCGGCAAAGCCCATGAATAAGAAATCTCACGATCGGTATTGTATGTCGGGTTGTTACCTATGGCCACACTGATTCTATATACGCAGGCGGGGGAACGTCATGAACCGATAGAAAGCTTCACGACTATCGGAAGGCATCCCAGCAACAAGATTGCCATTACCGATCAGCTTGTGTCCTCGGAGCATTGCCTTATTGCCTTTGACGACCTTCGCGGGTACATTGTTAAAGACCTCAAAAGCCGAAACGGGACCTACCTGAATCAGGAACTGCTCACGCGGGACCAGGTGTTGAAGGACGGCGACAAAATCGTGGTGGGAAGAACCCACTGTCGATTCAAGACCGCCGACGAGGTGATCAATCAGGTTCGACTTGCCGCTTCCTCCGATGAACCCTGCATTCGTTCTTCGATAGCGCCCGGCGACAATGCACTGTTTCTTCCCGAAACCAATATCAAAGATCCCAAACAGCTCCGGGTCGCCTATGAGCGGCTTCGGCAACTCTTAATGCTGCAGCGGGACATCAGCCTTACCGACGACATCGATACTACGCTGAAACGGGTGCTCGACATAACATTCAAGTTCATAAAGTGCGACCGCGCAACCATCCTTCTCGCCGACCGAGACGGACAAATGCGTCCTCGAGCGTATCGAACAAAGCACAAAGACGATGAGATGACGGTTTCTTCGACAATGGTGAAGCACATTGTCGAGGAGAGAAGAGGAATTATCACTTTCGATGCAGCTGTGGACGGCCGTTTCAAGAAAGCACAATCGGTCCGGATACAGGGCATCAAGTCGTCCATGGCCGCACCGATACTTGATGGGACGGAGTTGCTTGGGATTTTTGTCGTTGACTCAAAGGCTGAGGCGAATGCATTCCAGGAGCAGGATCTGCAAATGATCACAACTATCGCAAAACAGGCGGCGGGTTTCGTGCAGAACAGAGTAATTCACGACGAGCTTCGGCAGTTTTTTGACCGATCGGTTAGTACTTTAGCAACAATGGTCGATGCACGTCATCCGTTGACGGCCGGGCATTCGGAACGCGTTACGTTCTATGCCATGCTGATCGGAAGAGAGCTTCGGCTTCCGGAAAGTACCATAGAGACACTCCGGTTTGCCGCATTGCTTCATGACATCGGAAAGATCGTCATTTCGGACAATGTGCTGCTCAAGAA
>CAZEMW010000547.1:0-3285 GCA_964513105.1 uncultured Fibrobacterota bacterium | reverse complement strand
AAAAAAGCCAGTACTGAGCTTGCCGAAGTGTGGATTTGTCAGACAAAGAATCTAAAAAGAGATTCGACACTCCGGAGCGGATCAACCGTCTATCAATAGTCTCAGATAAGTGTAACAAGCAAATTCGGTGGAAACGAAAATGAAATTCCATGCTCTGGTAGTTCTTTCGGGAGGACAGGATTCAACTACCTGTCTTTACTGGGCACTACGAAAATTCGGTGGCTCAAGCAATGTCGCCGCGCTGACCTTCGACTATGGGCAGAGGCATCGTGTAGAGCTTGGCGCAGCACGCAAAATCGCCAAAATAGCCGGCATTCACCATGAGATTCTTCCAATCGACACTTTTGCCGCTCTGGGTGGGAATGCGCTCATCGATCGGAAGATCGAGATTACAGGGGAAAACGACTCCCCTGCTCACCTCCCCAATACCTTCGTTCCCGGTAGAAATCTGATTTTCCTCACGTTTGCCGCGGCCTATGCCTGTCAAAGAGAAATCCACGACATTGTGACGGGAGTCGCTCAGACCGACTACAGCGGGTACCCCGACTGCCGGAGAGAAACGATTGATTCACTCGAACAGACAATCAAACTGGGCATGTCGTATCCGGTGGAAATCCACACGCCATTGATGCACAAGAGTAAAGCAGAAACGGTCAAAATGGCCGCCGATCTCGGTGCCCTCGAAGCACTTGCCTGGAGTCACACCTGCTACAATGGGGAATACCCTCCCTGTGGATCCTGTCCCGCCTGCATCCTTCGACGTAAAGGGTTCGATGAAGCGGGAATTCCCGATCCGCTGGAACAACGCTCGCAAAGATAACTCTGTAAAGGGAAAATTACAGTACATGCACGAAATTGAGTTTTATCGTGACGCCTACGTGTGGGCGTCTGCCGGAGACGGCGAACTGATTGTTACAACCTTTCCCCCGGGCTCAAAGAAGAAACCGCGCCTGTTCTGTTCATGTTCACCGGGCTCCTATGCAGATTGCGATCATGCGGCCAAGGTGATTGAACAGAGTGAAGAATGCAGAAAGTATTTCGGCTCATCTCCCTGGCAGTCATTTCTAAAAAGCCCTTTCGCTCGAATTCTTACCACGCTGCAGAAAAACTGCCCGGTCGGCCTGAAGGGGCTTCGATATACCGAATCGGACGGGACCGGAACCGTTCTGAGTCAAAAGGGTGAAACTCTCGCCTGTTTTCCCTCGCGAAAACAGGAATCCATGCGATTTCTTTCCCGATTGGGACTGGGGGAAGAAGTGTTCCCCCGGGCCGGCTGGTTCGACCGGCTTGACTCGTTCGTCATGACCGAACAGGAAAAACAGCTTCGAGAACGCGGACATGCCACTACTCGCATGAGCACCGAAAAAAGCACCTGGATGCGAATTGCCTACCACCTGTATCGGGAACTCCCCGGTACGTGGAGCGTACGCATGCGTTTCTCTTCGTCAAAGACCGGCATGGTGCTTGAATGGCTGAACGGTACGGGTGTCTCTGTTCTGCAAACAAAGGTCTTTCCCGGATGTGAATGGCAGATAGCTCAGTATCTTTCGGCTCTGCCTAATGGTTCCACCGACTTCGATCTCGGCCGAGAAGAGGGGGAGATCCTCTTCCGCACCAGCCGAAGTGGGAACGATTGCGTCGCGGTAACCCCCGTAATTGCCGAACAAACGGATAACCCCGAAACACACTATGAACTTAAGCCTTCAATCGTTTACGGCGATGGTGTTTACATTGAGAAAAGAAGAACCCTTTTCCCGGTATCAGCCGCCGGGCGGAAGATAATCGCCCGACACTGGACCGGACCACAGCACTTCTCACTTCATGATTTCTCCGCACTGCTTGAACGAGATTCAGGTCTTTTTTCTTTTGGAAATGAACAGGATCTCTTTTCGGTAAGTACCGCGGAAACTTTTGATCGTTTAATCGGAATGCCGCTGAGGACAAAAATAGATAAGCTGGAGATACGTCCAAAAAGAATCGAGGAACGCAATTGCGAAGCCGAAGTGCTTTGCCGGTTTGGGGAGAGCACGGTAAATCTTGAAGAAATCCTGTCGGCACATCGGAATGGGAGACGATACATTCCCCGTGGTGACGGATTGATTGATTGCGCGGCTCGCGGCGTCGTCGAGGTTACCGCCGGTTTTTCCGGCCGTCGAAAGAAGAATACCGACTCGACCTTCCTTTCAATCTCACGAGCAGAGCTTCTGCGGTTGAAAGCTACCTCGGGCGGAAAGGTCACCGTTGCGGGAACCGACGAAACATCATCCGCCCTCAACCGTTTGTTCGATCTCACCCCCGTAGCCAAACTTCGAAAACTGAAAACCCTTCGATCCACGCTTCGCCCCTACCAGAAAGTCGCGGTGCAATGGCTATTATTCCTCTGGGATAATTATCTGGGAGGAATTCTGGCCGACGAAATGGGGCTGGGCAAAACGCATCAGGCGATGGGACTCATAGCCGCCATCCGAGAGCAGCGTTCGCGCACCCGTCCAGTCCTTGTTGTCTGCCCCACAACCGTTATGAGCCATTGGGAAAACCTTACCTCCCGGTTCGCACCGGACCTGAAAGTAACGCTTCTGTACGGCTCTTCACGAGACACAACTCTCGCATTGCGCGACGCCGAAGTGGTAGTTACCTCCTATGGTATCCTTCGCAACGACGTTGAGTACCTGTCGGAACAGGTATTCGACCTGATAGTGTTCGATGAAATTCAGGTACTGAAAAACCGAGGGAGCCAGTCCAGCCGCGCGGCAATGTGCCTCGATGCTCGAAGTGTGATTGGTTTGACGGGTACCCCGATACAGAATACTCCCGAAGATCTGAAAACACTTTTCGATATTGTGCTTCCGGGATACCTTGGCGGGCACGAACGGTTTAAAAGAGAATTCCTTGAGCCGATTGCTTCCGGAAATCGACAGAGTCTGGAAACCCTTCGCAAACTGGTTCAGCCTTTTATTCTCCGACGCCTGAAAGCTTCGGTGATCACGGATCTTCCTCCAAAGATAGAGGACATCCGGACGTGTCGACTTGAGTCGGAGCAGCGACTAATGTACGATGAGGCGATTCGGACGAAGGGGGCTTCTCTTCTCAATACCCTGAAGACTGCCGAGGAAAACATTCCGTACATTCACATATTCGCGCTTCTCGGGTATTTGAAGCAGATCTGCAATCATCCGATTCTCATTCAGAAAGATGAATTTTCGGAAAACGAATACACCTCGGGCAAATGGGAACTTTTTAAAGAAATTCTTCTGGAATGCCTTGAGAGCGAACTGAAAGTGGTGG
>CAZEMW010000546.1:0-3292 GCA_964513105.1 uncultured Fibrobacterota bacterium | reverse complement strand
GTACCAGGGATTCTGCAGCCGACAATCTCCGCAGCCGACAAGCAAATCGGCTGCGGTTTTATCCCCGACGATGCTGTTCGACCGGTGATACCAGGAAGGCAGACTCTTCGCTCGTCCGATCCCTATTTCGGAAACATATGAGGATGTGAGAATCCCCGACAGAGCCGGTACAAAAAGAAATACGCCCGCGATCGGGGCCTATTCACAATCTGGTCCGAAACCATGTGAACGATGGCTCCAAGCAGTACTCCGGTAAGAACCCGATAGTTCCTCGGCAGAACCGAAGAATCTCTTCCTTTGTCAATATATTTACGCCGAAAAAGCGAATACCCGAGAAGCGCCACTACCAGTTCCCAGCTATGCAGAAAAAGGACAACCCGCGGAATTTCTCCTTCATAAAATCGTCGAAAAAACGTTTTCAGGTTCCATGGGATGCCATACTGAGCCAGATAGTCGGCGAGGTGATCCAAATCCCACAACACACCCGCCAAAAACGAAGATACCGCCATGCGCAAACTACCCGATACGCGGTAGAGCAAAAGCGACAGTCCGGCTGACAAAGCGATGTGCCGAGTTACTTTCATGGTAGTTCATCACTTTCGTGTCATAAAATGGTCGGCAGAACTCAAAAATAGAATGCGCTCGTCGGGAAGGGCTGGAAGTGCTGTCCGCATTTGCGGATACCTGATGGGCCCGGGTCATATCATCAGGATATGGTATAACAATTGCATCGGTCCCGTGTCTCTCCTTTTCCCGGTACTCCGCGGGCTCGGAGCGGATCCTCCGCCGACGGCCTGCCGTCGGGACGGGGTCGGCATGGAGGTTGTCACTTTCTTTTGCACAACCGGTGCCGGCGCACTTGGACTGAGAAAGGTGACCGCAATGTCTTCTTCTATACGGAATATCGCAATTCTGGGAAACCATCTGCCGCGAAAATGCGGAATCGCAACCTTCACCACCGATCTGGTAGAAGCTCTCAGCGGAACGGAAATTGGGCAGAATTGCTGGGCTGTTGCAGTCAACGACCGTCCGGAGGGGTATCCATATCCCTCAAAGGTTCGTTTCGAAATTGATCAGAATCGGAAGGAAGACTACCGCCTTGCCGCGGGATTTCTAAACATTGAGCAAGTTGATGTGGTCTGTGTACAACATGAATTCGGCATCTTTGGAGGGCGGAATGGAACGCATTTGCTTCAGCTGCTCCGAACCCTTCGGATGCCTATCGTTGTGACTCTTCATACCGTGTTGAGAGATCCGACTTCGGAACAAAGGAGCATCATTCGGGAACTGGCCGACCTTTCCGCCTGCCTTGTGGTGATGGCTCAATGTGCCCGGCAGTTTCTGGTAGATTCTTACGGTGTTGCTGAAAGTAAAACGAAGTTCATCCATCACGGCATTCCCGACATGCCCTTTGTCGATCCAAATTTCTACAAAGACCGCTTTGGAGTCGAGGGACGGACCGTTATTTTGACCTTTGGTCTTCTTTCCGAGAACAAGGGTATTGAACACATGATACGCGCTTTGCCCGAAATCACCCGGCGTCACCCGGAGGTCGTGTACATGATAGTAGGAGCGACCCATCCACATGTTCAGAAAGCTCAGGGAGAGGCGTACCGTATGTCACTCATCCGAACAGCCCGCGAGCTTGGAGTCGAAGACCACGTTATTTTCCACAATAAATTTGTGGATCGGCAGGAACTTCGGGAGTATCTGGGCTGCGCCGATTTGTATGTCACTCCTTACCTCAACGAAGCACAGATCGCATCCGGAGCTCTGGCGTATGCCATGGGTGCCGGAAAAGCGGTTATCTCAACTCCATACTGGTATGCCCGGGAAATGCTTGCCGACGGGCGAGGTGAACTGGTCGATTTTAAAAGCGCGGAACAACTGTCGCAACGCATCAACTACCTTCTGGAACATGAAACCTCCCGCCATGCAATACGGAAGCGGGCGTACACATTCTGCCGTGAGGCGGTGTGGCCTCGGATAGGGGCGGAATACCTGACTGTGTTTGAGGAGGTCAAACGGGTACGTGCCAGGTGTCCGCATCGGTTTTCCCGCAATCGCCCCAGCGCAGGAAAGGATCACGATCTTCCCCCCGTCCGACTCGATCATCTTCTCCGCTTGACCGACGACACCGGAATCCTGCGTCATGCGACCTTTTCGATACCAAATCTGGAGTATGGATACACGGTCGACGACAATGCAAGAGCACTCATGATCGGCCTTACCGCGCAATCACTTCTTCCCGACAGCCACATCCTCCCCCGCCTTCAAGTCAAATACCTGGGGTTTCTGGGGTTTGCTCTTGACAGGGAAACCAACCGATTCCGCGGGTCACTTCGATACGATAGAACCTGGAATGAACCGGTTGGATCGGAGGCGACTCACGGGCGAGGCCTATGGGGGCTTGGTGTCAATTGCGGTTTGTCCGGAGATCCGGGTGGTCAGGCCCTTGGGACTCAGCTGTTTCATCGAGCACTCGAGCCCGTTGAGGACTTTACAGACTCAGGGGCGCAGGCATTTTCACTTCTTGGTATTCACGCATACCTTCGGCGATTCTCCGGGGATACACGGGTCCGGCGCGCCCGCAAGAAACTTGCGGAAAAACTTTTGGCCCGATTCAACCTGAACGCCGGTCCCGCCTGGCCGTGGCTGGAACCCTCGCTTTCGTACGCCGGGGCATCAGTCTGCCAGGCGCTTCTTCTCTCGGGACAATGGATGCAGAATGGGAACATGATCGAGACCTCTTTGCGCGCTCTGAACTGGCTGATCGCCGCCCAGACCGAAGAAGGACATTTTTCACCGGTGGGTACGAGCGCTCGATTCGATGCACAGAAACCGAAAGCTCGATTCGACCAACAACCGGTCGAGGCCCAGGCGATGATCGAAGCCTGCTTTGAGGCCTACAACGTGACGCGTGATATAAGATATTTTGATACTGCTCGAATCTGTTTTGACTGGTTCCTGGGAAAGAATGATCTTGGCGCGCCCCTCTACGATCTCGAAACAGCGGGTTGCCGAGACGGTCTTCAGCCCGACGGGGCAAATCATAATCAGGGCGCGGATGCGACATTGGCATGGCTACAGGCCCTTACCGCAATGCATTATCGCTCAGAGATGGTTCGTGACACGGAACCACTCGATTTTGAGCACAGGATTACCGTCGCGAATGAGCAGCCGGCACAGCAACTGATGAAAGAGACCTCATCCGATCGGGTGAGGGTGGTATAGCGACCGAATTGGCCAATCCAGGTGGCGGAAAAATACGGATTGAGCCGAAATCGTCATG
>CAZEMW010000545.1:0-3295 GCA_964513105.1 uncultured Fibrobacterota bacterium | reverse complement strand
CGACTCGTCCAGCGGTTTCCCCCCCACGATCGCGGGCTGGTCTTTCAAGTCCTCAGGTACAACCCAGTCCAAAGTAATGTTCGTGAACGGCGCCTGAGATCCCCAGCGAGATGGAGTATTCACGCCGAAAATAAACGACTGGATATTCTGTTTGACTTCGGCATAGGAGAGATTGTCGACTCTCACGAACGGCGCCAGATAGGTGTCGAACGATGAGAACGCCTGCGCACCTGCCCATTCGTTCTGCAGAATCCCCAGAAAATTGACCATCTGCTGCACGAGGGTTGAAAGGTGCCTGGGCGGTGCCGAGGAAATCTTGTTTTTGACTCCGCCAAGCCCCTCGGCGATCAACTGCCGAAGCGACCACCCCGCGCAATACCCTGAAAACATGCTCAGATCGTGAATATGTATCGCACCGTTCCGGTTGGCGTCGGCAATTTCGTGTCCGTATATGTTTTCCAGCCAATAGTTCGCAGTGATAGCACCACTGTTGTGAAGGATGAGCCCACCGAGCGAGTAGTTCACATTGGCGTTCTCATTCACCCGCCAGTCTTCCTGCTTGAGATATCCGTCCATGGTATTGGAGATATCCAGCAATAAATCCTTGGTGGCCCGATAGCGACGTCTCTGTTCGCGGTAGAGGATGAAAGCTTTTGCGACGCGTGCATGCCCCGTCTCGATCAGCGTTTTCTCTACAATATCCTGTATTTCCTCAACCGCGGGGATGGAATTAGGATGGAATCGATCCGCAACAGTCTGCTCGACTGTTTTGGCCAGCGACAGTGCTATGCCGAAATCTTTTCCGCCCACCGCTTCGGCCGCTTTGTATATGGCGTTTGCGATTTTGAAATTGTCGTAGGGAACCAGTTTTCCGTCTCGCTTGCGTATCGTGGATACCATTGGTAGGGGGCCTCCTCACCGTCCAGTGTATAGGGCTGTCGTCTCAATCACTAGATATTGTAGTTAATCCTAAACTAAAACCGGGTCACCGTAAAGTCAAACACCCGAACCAAACTTTTTTTGACATTCTGCGGCAACTGCCAAAAACGGCCGTTTGAGCGGATTCCTGCCGGCTCAAATTCACGAAAAATCATATCGTGGAGCTTCGCCGAAGAACATTCAGGAGAGCAAGTTGCCGCCGGCACTCCAGGTATCGGCGAAACCGGATACAGGATACGGGATCCGAGACCGGAGATTGTACAATCTCGCGGTATTGACGTCAAGAATCTTTTGCCGGGGAGTATCGGTTATCGGGTAAAACTGAGCCCCTGATGCATCGTCGGACAACCGACGATATGCTATTGCGGATGATCGGGTGCTTCGCCAAGGCCTCGATTGAGGGGGATATCGGGCGTGTTCAACGAATGAACAACGCAGTGAGCGCTTTCAAGCGCCGGGACGAGTGGTTCGCCGATTCAGGACTGGATGGACGGGTGTTTTCGGACAGGGACTATTGAGTAGGCGCACTCTCCGATGCCTTATCGGAACTCGAAACAGTTGCGCCAACGTTATAGACGACTTCCCCATCCTCACCGGCTTCCAGAAATGAAGAAAAGACAATACGGTACACGGTATTACTTCTCGAGTAGTTCAACACCCCGGCAAGCCCTTCACCCAGGTTCGCCTTCGTGGCTTCGGTAGGCAGATTTACCGTGGTACTGTACTCATAATCCCCGTTCGGAATGTCATCGGAAACGTCGCTGTTGGGCAGTGTTACCGTCATATGGGACGGAACTCGAATGGAGGAGCCACGGAAATTGAGGGTAACCTGTTCCTGGGCCAGGTTCTCCAGATGAAGCTCATTATCCTGCGAACAGCCGACAACACATAAAATCACGGCTATGCCGAAAATGATTCTCTTTTTCATTTCTGCGCTCCTTTGTCCCCGCCGCCGGTGTTTTCGACCGGCCCGGGTGATATGCGAATCAATCAACGCTCCACCCGTCAAACTCCGATTCCGAGTCGGTAGAACTCTCCGTCGGAGGCGGTGCCGCCGCTTCTTTCGTCATCGCCTGGTCCAGTTCTTTTTTGATAATGTGTGGTGTTACGAAAAACAGCAGATCATTTTTGCGCTTTGAATTGACCGAACGCTTGAACAGATGCCCAACCACCGGAAGGTTCTTCAGAAACGGGATACCTTCTTCCTGCTCGTTTTCTTCATTGCTCGTAAGCCCCGCGATCACCACGGTTTCACCGTCGTTGACCTGCACCGTCGTGGTTGCATGCTGGGTACGTATATTCTCCCCAACCGGACTTTCCTTGAACGCCCGTATACTCATCGATATCCGCTTACCGTCGGTCACGTGGGGCGTCACCTGCAAACCGGTCCTCGCATCGATAAAAGCCACCCCTCCTCGTTCGCCGTCCGTCGTGGGAATGAAATATCGAACCCGCTCGGCCATTTCAATGTCGGCCTGTTTGTTGTCGACTGTCGTGATAGAAGGCTGAGCGACAACGCGCGCGTCCCCTTCCTGGAACAGGTACTCAAGTGTGAATGCGAACCGATCCTGCGACAGTATCCCATAGGTTAAGCGCTCGAGCGCCTGACCCAGGGGTCCTTCATTTCCCGAAGGCGGCAGATGAACCGCGGATGCATCACTGGTTCCCAGTTTCCCGAATACTCCCCACTGCATACCGAGCGAATGAAGCATCTCACTACTGACTTCGATAATCTTGGCCGAAATGGCAATCTGTGGAGTCTCAACGTCCAGTTCTTTTATGATTCTCTGAATCTCGCGTATATTTTTCTCCGTATCATACACCACCAGTGAATTGGTATGACGAACGACAGTCAACTTGGTATCCTGATCATTTTTCGTCTTCATTATCTCCTGAAGCGAATTTTTGATCTCCTCGGCATCCGCATGGCTCAGCCTGATTACAACACGGATTTTGGGCGCCAGGCCGTCCAGGAAAGTCTTCTCGGTTTCCTCCCATGCCCGTCGAGTCCGGTACTCCTCTTCGGTCATGACATACACAAAACCTTCGTCGTCCGTTGCCGTCAATTTCATCATTTTACAAATAATATAGAAGGCTTCCTGCCACGTCTTCTCTTCGAGTTCCAGCGTGATCTGCCCCGCCACACCAGGATCGACGATAATATCCATATCGGCGGCACGACCGATCTGAAGAAACACCGACGACAGATCCGCTTTCTGAAAACGCCAGTCCATGGGAGTTAGATTTTCGTTGAACTCTCCGAAATCACCGTCGGGGATACCGGATATGCCGACCAACGGACCGGTCGCCATCAGCAAAACGGCAGTCAGCAGCGTGGAGGACTTCATTCGTATTC
>CAZEMW010000544.1:0-3296 GCA_964513105.1 uncultured Fibrobacterota bacterium | reverse complement strand
CGTTCGGATCGTCAATGAGCGATCCCGGGAAAACCCTGCCCAGTATCTGACGCGGCCATCTCAGGTTTTTCACAAAGTGAAAATACCTTGTTTTACCCCATATAAGGCACTCCTGGATTTGATGCGGCTTCTCTGAATTAATTATCCTTTCTCCGGCATCGATCCACGGGTGAAGGGGGTTCTTTTGTCCAGTGCTTTCAGGTCATTTTGGGGTTGTTTTGGACTATTGGCGCGGTTTTGAAGGATTGTGAAGACCAACAAGTTGTACCTGTTCGTTCCAGAGCGACGATTTCGGTCGTTTTTGAGCATAAGATCCCCGTTTTTCCTATCATTTTGAATTGATAGAATGGATTCCGGTAAATAGCATAGATGGAATAAAGGTTTTTAGTATTACCTTGACATACTTTATTATTTTGTATTACCTTTGATGCATAAAACGAATAAGAGGAGGCGATCTATGTCTACCGCGGGACGACGCAAGGAAGAGGTCATAACTTTTAAAGTGGATGGGGACTTGGCAAACACCCTTGCCGGAATGCGCAATAGGTCCGATTTCATACGCCGGGCGGTGCTTGCCGCCCTGGAAAACAGTTGTCCTGTATGCGGCGGAACCGGTGTTCTCACGGTTTCCCAGATGCGCCACTGGCAGGAGTTCTGCGCCTGTCATCATATTGAATTCTGCAATGATTGTCAGGAATCACACCTGGTATGTGATCACGAGATTGTCACCCATTAAATCTCACTAAAAAACCAAAGGAGAAGGAGATGAACGGATTCGATTTCAAGAAAAGTCTATTGTTTGTAATAGTTTTTTTACTGCTGCTCTCGGTTGCCACCCTCTGGGCAGGAGGTTCGAAGGAAGATGAACACCATGACGAAGAACACCACGAAATGGAACACGACCATGAAGATGAGCACCATGAAGCTGAAATGTCCATCCCTCATATCGAGCCTGCCGACCTTGGCGCAGGTGAAACGCTGCGGGTAGTCGCTTCGACCAGCATTGTCGGCGATGTGGTGAAACAGATCGCAGGTTCCGCCGCAATTGTCGAGGTCCTGATGCCCATCGGTCAGAACCCCCACGCCTATGAGCCGACTCCCCGGGCAATATCCACCCTGGAAGATTCCTACATTGCCTTTGTCAACGGCCTAAACCTGGAAGAAGCACTGATGGAAACAATCGAGAATGTCGCGGGAACATACGTTGTTCCTGTCTCCGCCGGAATCGCTGTTATCGGAGGTGAAGATCATGATCATGGGGAAGTGCACGAAGACCACGAAGACCACGAAGAAGAGCATCACCATGCGGCAGGGGACCCCCATTTCTGGTTCGATCCGACCAATGTCATCGTCTGGGCACAGAACATTGCCGAAGCTTTGAGCGAAGCTGATCCGGCAAACAGCTCGACCTACGAGGCAAACGGCGATGCCTACATCGCCGAATTGGAATCCCTCGATCTGGCGATCCGCGGGCAGATTTCGTCGATTCCGCGCAGTAAGCGAAAACTGGCGGTGGACCATGTTGCCCTTACATACTTTGCCGATGAATACGGTTTAGAGATAATCGGTGAAGTTATTCCGTCGGTGTCGGACCAAGCTGAACCGTCGGCCCGGCACATCGCTGAACTTGCGAAGGTTATCCGAGAGCAGGGTGTATCAGTAATTGTCGTCGGCGGCACCGCCGGCAGGGGACTGCGAAACCTGGTAAATGCGGTCGCCGAGGAAGTTGGAAGAGATGTTCAGATCGT
This sequence comes from uncultured Fibrobacterota bacterium, assembly GCA_964513105.1. Classification (GTDB taxonomy): domain Bacteria; phylum Fibrobacterota; class Chitinivibrionia; order Chitinivibrionales; family CAYFVL01; genus CAYFVL01. The sequence goes on along the minus strand of CAZEMW010000544.1, from coordinate 1,548 downwards.
GGAGATACTCACCGGCTCATTGGCGCCAGAGGGAGAGCGGGGGTCCAGCTACTTGGATTTCGTACGATTTAATACCGAGCAAATTGTCTCGGCGTTAAACAGGTAATCAGCTTACGTGAATCTGCTCCAACGGCTTAACTACGGCGGCGGCGCGTGCAGCACCCCGGCGGTTCCGCACATGCCCGCCCTATTGCTCGACAATCTCCGGTTTCGATATCCCCGGTCCCGGGCCGATGTGCTGGAGGGGGTTTCACTTGCTGTGCGCCCCGGAGAACGGGTCGCCTTGGTTGGACCCAACGGCGCTGGAAAATCAACCCTCCTTCACCTGATTATCCGCATGGAAAAGGGGCATACCGGAACCGTTGAGGTATACGGGAATCCGGCGCATATCTGCCGGCATCGTGTGGCTATCGTGCCCCAGCGTACGAGCGTCGATTGGCGGTTCCCTGTCACCGTCAGGCAGGTTGTCATGATGGGACGCTACGTTCACTTAGGCTGGTTTCGCCGTCCCCGGCAGGAGGACCATGACCGGGTGGACGAGGCGCTGTCCATGATGGGAATCAAAGATCTCGCCGGCCGCCAGGTCGGGGAACTTTCCGGTGGGCAGCAGCAGCGGGTCATGCTTGCACGAACCCTTGCTCACGATGCGGATTTACTGCTCCTGGACGAACCCCTGAACCATGTCGACATTTCTACCCAGGAACTCATTTTCCATACCCTAGAGCGGCTGACCGGCGAGGGAAAAGCCGTCATTGTCAGCACCCATGACCTGGGCGTTCTGACGGTTCACTTTACCCGGGCAATTTTTCTAGACAAAAAAGTAATTGCTGACGGTAATGTTCAGGATGTAATGACCCCGGAGACCATAGCCAAGGCATACGGATTTGAATTCCACAAGGACTATACGACATGATCGAGCTGCTTCTCGAACCACTGTTATACGGATTCGTCCTCCGGGGTCTTGCTGCCGGGATGCTTGCCGCTGTTTCCTGCGCCCTTTTAAGCGCCTTCGTGGTATGGCGGGGAATGGCTTTTATCGGTGACGCAATGGCCCATGCCATCCTTCCGGGAATTGTCGTCGCCTTCGTCTTTGGGATCAGCCTCTTTTTCGGAGCCCTCGCAGCGGCGGTACTCGCCGTGGTGGTGATCGGCATCATCTCCGGCCAGAGGCGTCTGAAAGAGGACACTGCCATCGGCATTGTATTTTCCGGCTTTTTTGCCCTGGGGGTGCTCCTGTTGAGCAGAATTACCACCTATCAGGATCTTGGGCATATCCTGTTCGGCAACATTCTGGGAGTAGGGACTTCGGATCTGATTTTGATGTGCGGAGTTGTGGTCCTGACAGTGTGTGTCCTCACCCTGTCATTCAAGGAGATCCTGGTCGCGTCATTTGATCCCGCCCATTCCGTCGCCATCGGGCTGTCGCCGACATTGATTCACTACCTCCTTCTCTGTCTTTTGGCAATGACTACGGTGGTGGCAATCCAGACCGTCGGAGTGGTTTTGGTCCTGTCACTCCTCGTTACTCCGGCAGCAGCAGCTTCCATG
>CAZEMW010000543.1:0-3305 GCA_964513105.1 uncultured Fibrobacterota bacterium | reverse complement strand
ATACTGAACACGTTACAGAACTGCCATACCCTTTCGTGCTCCAGCAGATCGCGATCACTTGGATCCACCGAGGCCGAACAACCGGCCATAAACAAGGCGAACAGCAAGCTACCGTACATTGCCGCCGTTAGGCCGGAATTGAAAGCAACAGTTCTGCTAATCAAGAGTTCTCCCCCGCCCCATTTCGGGCGCCTTCACGAATCGCTTCAATGCGTTGGGCATAGTTGTCCGCTCCGTAGATATAGCTGCCGGCCACGAAAACATTGGCACCGTTTTGCGCGCAAACCTCAGCCGTTTCGTGATTGATACCTCCGTCCACCTCGATGTCGATATTCTTCCCGAGCGCCTGGGCAGCTTCACGCACCGCACGTATTTTGGCAGCCATGTCCGGCAGGAATGACTGTCCCCCGAATCCGGCGTAAACGGTCATAATAAGCACCTGGTCGATTCGGCTCAGGTGCTCAAGAAACAGTTCAACCGAATGATCCGGATTCACCGTGACCCCAACCCGAGCTCCCGTACTCCGTATTCTCTCCAGAACCGCCGGCAAATCGGTGCATGCTTCAGCATGAATGGTTATAATCGAAGCGCCGGCCTCGGCAAACGCCTCTATGTACTTCTCCGGGTCCGAAATCATCAAATGAACATCCAGTGGCCGATCCGTGCACTTCCGGACCGCCCTAACCACCATTGGCCCGAACGTAATGTTCGGAACAAACCGACCGTCCATCACGTCGCAATGTATCATATCGGCACCGGCTTCGGCAACCGCATGCACTTCCTTTTCAAGATTACGAAAATCGGCCGACAATATCGAAGGCGCAATCATGATTGGTCTCGCACTCATCCGTCCCGCCTTTCTCTATTTGGACAAAGCGCGGAGATATCTGCAATACCTCCGCGCGGTCACTCATCTCAGCTATATCGCCTTCGAGTCGATCACCTTTGAGCGGCCGCCACGCTCTTGATCAGTTGCAGCGCGATTTCATTTCGCTGAATCTGATTCGTCCCTTCATAAATCTGCGTAATTTTGGCGTCACGCATGCGCTTTTCCATCGGGTACTCTTTCATGTAGCCGTACCCGCCCATAACCTGTACCGCATCCACCGTCACCTTCATCGCGACATCCGAGCAGAACAGCTTGCACATCGAAGACTCTTTGGCAAATTTCTTCTCGCCGGCATCGACCATCCGGGCGGTGGCGTAGAGCAGAGCTCGTGCCGCCTCAATCTCAGTGGCCATGTCGGCAAGCATGTGCTGAACAGCCTGGAACGACGAAATCGCTTCCCCGAACTGTACCCGTTCCCGCGAATACTTGAGAGCATCGTCAAGCGCTCCGGCCGCGATTCCCAGAGCCTGAGCCCCGACTCCCGGACGGGAGAAATTTAGAGTATTGATCGCAACGATCGACCCCATACCTTCTCGCCCCAGAACATTTTCTTTCGGAATGCGGCAATTCTGGAAAATCAATTCAGTCGTGCTTGACGCCCTGATCCCCATTTTGTCTTCGTGCTTACCGAATGTAAACCCTTCGGTCCCTTTTTCCACCACAAAAGCGGTAAGTCCGCGGGCTCCCTTGGCGGGATTTGTTTTTGCGACAACCGTATAGATTTCGGCGTTCTCTCCATTTGTGATCCACTGTTTTGTTCCGTTGAGCACATAATGATCACCGTCGAGTTTCGCCGTTGTTTTCATCCCGAGAGCATCCGAGCCTGCATTGGCTTCGGTGAGTCCGAAAGCCGCAACTTTCTTACCGGCCGCGATATCGGGAAGATATTTCTTTTTCTGTTCTTCGCTGCCGAAAAGCAAAATGGGGAATGTACCCAGCGCCGTAGCCGCCATGGCGAGAGATATGCCGCCGCACACGCGCGACAATTCCTCGACCGCCAGACTCAACTCAAACACACCGCCGCCGAAACCACCGTATTCTTCGGGGATATACAATCCGCACAGATCAACCTCGGCAAGCGCTTGCACGACGTCCCAGGGGAAAACTCCTTGTTCATCGTATTCTTCACGGACCGGTAGAATCTTCTTCTCGGCGACTTCCCGAGCTGTATCCACAATCATCTGCTGCTCTTCAGTCAGAAAGTAATTCATCCTCTGATGCTCCTTTGGATCGGGAAAGTATAAAGTCTTTATCGTATTTTGCAAATGCTTCCTGGGCCGCGCGTTGCTGAGCGATTTTTTTGTTTGTCCCGGTTCCCCGACCCATCGCCACCCCGGCTATGTGTATCCCGACGGTAAAACGACGAGCGTGCTCCGGTCCGGTGGCGGCAATCACCGAGTAGTGCGGCATCCCAAACCCATCTCGTTGAGTCATTTCCAGTATGCGGCTTTTGTAATTTACATGTCGTTCATCGCTGACGAAATCTTCAATCCTACTGAAGAGTACCCGATTTAGAAAACTTCGGGAATCCTCAAGACCGCTGTCCAGGTATATCGCCCCCAGGACGGCCTCAAAGGTATTCGAGAGTATGGATTTCCTTTTCTGTCCTCCCGACTTTTTCTCCGAAATTCCTAAAATCAGATGTGGACCAAGCCCCATCTCCAGCGCGACCTCACCCAGGATCTTGCGACTGACGATAAGCGACTTCATTTTGGAAAGCTGCCCTTCAGGTTTGAGAGGGTACTCGTAATACAAGTGCTCGGTAGTCAGGCAGTTCAATACCGCGTCTCCAAGAAATTCCAACCGCTCGTTGGAACGAAGCCCATCCTTATCGTCGGGGCCGAGAAACGACTTGTGGGTTAGCGCAAGAGTAAGGTATGCCGGCGTTTTAAAGTGATAGCGCAGCTTCTTCTCCACCTCGCCAAGGGCGTCGCCGGTAACGTGAGTCTTTTTTCGACCCACCAACCGAAGTAGCGGACCGAGAAGCTTACCCATCATTTTCCGAGGGGACATATTTCCTGAGTATCACCGAAGCATTGTGACCACCGAATCCGAATGAATTGCTCATCACGGTAGCCACCGTCCGCTTTACAGCCTCATTCGGCGTGTAATTAAGCGTGCACTCCGGGTCCGGATCTTCATAGTTGATTGTCGGCGGGATGATATTATCCCTGGTCGCCATCACACTCGCGATGCATTCTATTCCGCCCGAAGCACCAAGAAGGTGACCGGTCATGGATTTGGTGGAACTAATACTGAGTTTTTCGGCATGTGCACCGTACACCGTCCTGATGGCCTGTGACTCGAACTTGTCGTTCTTTGGAGTGGAAGTCCCGTGAGCATTGATATAATCGACCTCCGTAGGCTGAATTTGGGCACTTCTCAGCGCCCTCTTCATTGCCCGGGCAGCCCCCTC
>CAZEMW010000542.1:0-3305 GCA_964513105.1 uncultured Fibrobacterota bacterium | reverse complement strand
CGGAAGATCAAAGATCGAAAATCAGACTTCGGCGCCGCTCAGTCACCGAAGATCAGACTTCGGCCAGGCTCAGCCACCAAACAGATAATTCCTTTGATGTCTGACAAATAATACGCTAAAACTTGTGCTGCGTTGCACTGAGCTTGCCGAAGTGAGCGTGCCGAAGTGAAAAGTGGATTTGTCAGACAAAGAATCTAACCGGCGAATCCGGAGGATCAGCTCTCGATACTTTGACCGGCTGTGCCTATCGCTTCGCTCAGTCACCGATTGTCCGGGAACTGCATGTGGATGGTACTAGATGAAGAAGTCTGAGAATACGACCGTGGTAACAATAAACGGGACACGGGAACAGGTGGACGCGGGGACAAGCATTGCCGAATACCTGAAAGGGCGTGAAATCGATCCGCGTTCGGTTGTGGTTGAGTTGAACCTGGAGATTGTCGACCGATCGGAATACGGCACCCGCCGTTTTTCTCACGGCGATTCAGTTGAGATACTTCGATTTGTGGGTGGAGGTTGATATAAATGGAAGATTTGCTGAAAATAGGCGGTGTCGAGGTGCGTTCACGATTGATTACCGGCTCCGGTAAGTACCGCGACGACTCCTTAATCCCGAAAGTGCTCGAAGCCGCGGAATGTGACATCATTACGGTGGCGCTTCGGCGAGTGGACTTCGAAAACAAGGCAACCAATATTCTATGCCATATACCGGAGGGCAAGACGCTGCTTCCCAATACTTCCGGTGCTCGCACGGCCGAAGAAGCGGTTCGAATCGCACGTCTGGCCCGGGCAACGGGATGTGGGGACTGGATTAAAATAGAGGTGATCAAGGATCAGAAGTATCTTCTTCCGGACAATCAGGAGACGGTGCGGGCGACCGAGATTCTGGCAAAGGATGGATTCATAGTTCTTCCGTACATGTGTCCCGATCTGCCGTCGGCACGGAGAATGGTCGATGCGGGTGCGGCGGCGGTTATGCCTCTGGGAGCGCCGATAGGGTCAAATCGAGGAATCGACACGCGGGAAATGGTGAAAATTCTTATTGATGAAATATCGGTACCTATCATAGTCGATGCCGGAATTGGTCGTCCGTCGCATGCTGCCGAGGCGATGGAAATGGGAGCTGCGGCTGTTCTGCTAAATACCGCTATAGCCGCGAGCGAAGATCCTGTTGCAATGGCAAGAGCGTTCAAGTTGGCGGTGGAGGCCGGCCGGACAGCGTTTCTGGCAGGTCCGGCACAGAGCAGAACAACGGCGAGCGCATCTTCTCCCCTTACCGGTTTCCTTGGCTCCGTGTGACTCAGATCCGCGGAAAAGACATTCAATGTCTGATGACAAAACAACCCGTTCCTCGAACGGTTGGCCGTGCCTCGATGCGCGAAGCAGAAGAAAAACCTGTGATTTCGAGACCGGCACGGAGATTTCGGCTTCGTGCCGTGTCCGTTGCGGGAAGGACGGACTGAGGCCGATCAACAGGTGAACACTGGGGAGAAGCAACCACGATGAAGAACAATACTACAACCCGGGAGTACCTGGAAAACGGCTTCTGTAGGCTGCAGCGCTATCTTGACCGGCAGCCGAGTGATGCCGAGCTTGAGCGAATACTGAACAAGAACGAACTATCCCTCAGCGATTTTTGTGCGCTCCTGTCCCCGGGGGCCGGCAAATACCTGGAACCAATGGCTCAGCGGGCGGCGGAACTCACTCGTCGGCATTTCGGGCATGTGATATTTCTGTTCACCCCTCTGTATATTTCAAACTACTGTGAAAACAAATGCCCCTACTGCTCATTTGCGGCCCAGCACCGTATTCGTCGCAAGAAACTCACCCCTGCCGAGGTGGCCCGGGAAGCCGAACGGATATCGGAACAGGGCATTCGCCACATACTTGTGCTTACCGGTGAATCGCGCACATCGACACCGGTCACTTATCTAGAGGAATCAATTGAAATAATTGCACAGAGTTTTTCGGCCGTAGGAATAGAAGTATTTCCCATGACGGAAAACGACTACGCCCGGTTGATCGAGCGCGGAGTGGATTCGCTTACTATCTATCAGGAGGTATACGATCGAGCTACATTCGAACGGCTTCATGCGGGAGGCCCGAAGGCCGACTATGACTTTCGGCTGGAAGCACCTGCGCGTGCGGCTCGGGCCAACATCCGGAGCCTGACCATCGGAGCGTTGTATGGGTTGTTTGATTTTCGTCGGGAAGCCCTCGCAACCGCGATTCACGCGCAATACCTGCAGGAGACCCATCCCGACGTCGAACTATCGCTTTCATTTCCCCGATTGCGTCCTTTCGAAGGAGCATTTGAGCCACCCTCACCGGTTGGCGATCGTCGGCTTGTGCAATTGATGACTGCTTTCAGATTGCTGTATCCGCATGTGGGGATTACCGTCTCGACCAGAGAAAACAGGGAATTCCGAAACGGAGTACTTCCACTTGGACCCACCAAGATGTCGGCCGGTGTTTCCACTTCGGTGGGTGGGCATTCGTCGGAATCTACCGAAGCCCAATTTGAGATTGCAGACGGCAGGAGTGTTGCCGAGCTTAGCCGGGATCTGTCCGGACGCGGCTTTCAGCCGGTGACGCACGACTGGAACTATCGCCTGATGAAACCGTGACGAACGGGTGAGGCAAAACGTACTTTTTGTAATAGGTCATCAACTTTTGTATCTTTAAAGTTCAGGGACAGTGTGCACTTTGTTGCCGCAAAGGGGGATCATGAAACTTTCAACGAAATGCAGGTATGCAGCTCGAGCAATGATGGAGATTGGGAGAAACTACGGAAAAGGACCAACCAAGCGCAAAAATATTGCCGAGCTACAGGCGGTTTCCGATTCGTATCTTGAGAACATTCTGATCGTACTGAAAAGCGCAGGATTGATAGAGACTATCCGTGGTGCCCGTGGCGGATATGTGCTCACTCGTGCTCCGGGGCAGATAACACTGCTGGATATCATTTCCGCCCTTGAAGGTTCGCTTGCTCCGGTCGAGTGCATAGATAAGCCGGAAATCTGCGACCGAGTGGGCAGTTGTGTAACCAGGGAGGTATGGACCAAGCTGCTGGACGCACAGAAGGGCGTTCTTCGGGAGAACACAATACAGGATCTTCTCGATCGTGAACGCAGCCTTGAATCACCCGATTATGTGATTTAGGCCAAGTTTCGTAGTTAGTGCCTGTCCGGAAACCTTCGAAAACGGACGCCGAGTCCCGAAGTTAATTCGGGACTCGATGAACGGGGGTTTTCGGACAGGCACTAGTTAAGATCGTGCAACAGCTTACTCAGAATGCCGTAAGT
>CAZEMW010000541.1:0-3308 GCA_964513105.1 uncultured Fibrobacterota bacterium | reverse complement strand
CGGCTTCGGCTTATCCCCTGTCGGGAAAAAAGGGAGCTTCCGGGGGAGAGTGAGGGCACATACGCACCGTTTTCATATGCCGAGGTTTTCGTTGGTCCGGGCTATACAACGAATGACGGAAACCGAGGAGCGGTCGGCATCATCCGCAATCTGGCAGTTCAGCGCAAAATGGAGGTCGAAAAGGCCCAGCTTGAAGAACAATTGGCTCGATCGCAGAAACTCGAGGCTGTGGGGCGGCTCGCGGGGGGAATCGCACATGATTTCAATAACCTGCTGGGAGCTATTTCGGGATATGCTGAGTTGATCAACCAGCAGGTGGATCAAGAGAAAGCACAAAATCGCATACGCAAATATTCTAAGAACATCCTTACGGCAGCCGAGCATGCCGGGGATCTGATCGGGAAATTGTTGCTGTTTGCCAATCGAGAGAAGAACCCCATGAGGCGTATGGATTTCCACGATGCTCTTGACTCGGTCTTCTCTGATTCCGGCATAAGGCAAAACACATTGGTAAATATACGCCGTGAGTATCATGCTGAAAGCAGCAGCATTCTTGGTGACGAGGGACGGCTGAAGAACGCGTTCTTTAATCTTCTGGTGAACGCATATGAGGCTATGCCCGACGGCGGAGAGATTGTGGTCCGCACGGAAATAGTTGTTTTCGATGAGAACCCCGACCTGAACGGGGTCTACCGGATGGAGCCGGGGGTATATGCTTGCATTAGTGTAACCGATACCGGAATTGGTATGGATCGAGAGACCTGTCGAAAGGTCTTTGAACCCTTCTTTACCACAAAGGATTCTGAGCGGGGGACGGGGTTGGGGCTGGCAGGGGTCTATGGAGTCGTTCAGGCGCATAACGGGTATGTTCATTTATACAGTGAGCCGGGTAATGGAACCACCGTTCGGGTGTATTTGCCCTCACTCTACACGCCGGAGGACGAAAAACGCCTGCTGCCCAAGAAAACCGAACTGGTACGGGGTACGGGAAAGCTGATGGTTGTCGACGATGAACCTCTGGTGCTGAGCGCATGCACCGACATCCTTCGGTTGCTCGGCTATGAAACAGTTGGTTTTCTTGATAGTGAAAAGGCGGTGGGCTATTTTGAGCAGAATGCGGATACGGTGGATCTTGTTCTGGTGGACATGATTATGCCTCGAATGAGTGGGCGAGAGTTCTACCGGAGAATACGGACCCTGAACCCCACAATAAAATGCATTTTGACTACCGGTCACCTTTATACGTCGAGAGTGGGGGAAACGTTGAACGAGGGGTTTGTTGCTCTCATCGAGAAACCTTTTCCCGCCTCGAAACTCTCTCAGATTGTCTCACAGGCGATCAACGGAAGATCGTTTTCGGGTTCTCGGCAGACATAGCATCACGCCCTTGTGGGTGTGGTTGAGCCCGTATCGGAAGTATACTTTTCGAAACGGGCGCACAGCCGGAAATGCTGCGGAAGAGCTCAATGCCACCGACTTCACCACCGAAGCACTGCCATTGGTGGTTTTTTCCCACGCCGAGATATTTCTCAGTATTTTAGAAGAAGACAAAAGCATTAGCGTCCGACCGTTTTGAATCGAGCATGGAATGAGCGCTTCCGAGGTATCCGGCTCTGCCGGCTTAGACTATGTATCTGACAAATCCACGTTTTACTTCGGCACGCTCAGCACAAGTTTTAGCGTATTATTTGTCAGACAAAGGAATTCTCTGTTTGATCTTTGATCTTTGATCTTTGATCCTCCGGCTCTGCCGGCTTAGTGGTAGTACATGAAAAAGAAAGTCCGAGAACTCCGACTGAAAATTGATGAGATAAACCGACGGTACGGGCGTTCGAAGGGCGCACCGGGTGAGAGTGGAGGGAAGAAACCCGGCCTCGAGAAAAACGAAACTCGGCCAAAGCCCGTCGCGCCAATCGTCTATCGCAGGGACACGCCCAACCGATCGGGGGGTCCAATAAGTGGTACTGCGGAGGGGGTTGGATGGAAGGTGAGTTTGGAGGATTCTTTGGATGGGTATTCCGAAATGGATGGGCCATATGGGCCGGCGGTATGTATCGTAAGGAAGGTGGAAGAGCTTGAGGCGGGCACCGACCTGAATGTACGGTTTCGTTCGGCGGTAAACTCGGCCGATTCCGGTCTTCGAAACTGCTTGGAGCAATGGTGTGGGATCGGATCGGTTGTGGTGCATGATTTCATGTTTGTTGATATAGAGACCACGGGCTTTGCGGGGTCACCTCTGTTTTTGATTGGGGTCATGCTCTGGGATGAGCATGGGTTTGAGGTGCGACAGTTTTTCGCGAGAGACTATGCCGAAGAAGCCGCGGTGATATCATTCTTCTCAGGGGCGTGTTCCGGACGATCAGTATTGGTAACGTTTAACGGCAAGAGTTTTGACGTTCCATTTATCCGGGAACGTTCGATTTGTACCGGAATTTCGTGGGAGGCGTCGGAGAAACACCTGGATCTGCTTCATGCATCCCGACGAATTTGGAGGCATCAGCTTCCGAACTGCCGTCTTCAGACGCTCGAGAGCTGTGTATGTGGGCGTGAGCGCTTCGATGATATTCCAGGCGACCGGATATCGGAGGCCTACCATGCGTTTGTCGGATCCGGGAACGCATGGCAGATGGTTGATGTTGTGCGGCATAATGCGCTGGATCTTATCACCCTGGCGGATATCCTGAGCCGAATGCCGAGCAGGGATGGGTGAATCCTCTAAATCGGCATAGCCGGATACCTCGACCTTGCTCGGTAACCGGGTCAAAGATCAAAGAATGAGGATCAGACTTCGGCCGGGCACTACACAGTCTAAGGTGATACCGAAACGTCTCGGTACTGCTGAGAAACATACGATGCCTTTGATCGGATGAGTATTCAGCTTTTCTCCGAGTTCGGATCTATGCAATAAAACGGGTTGGATTCCGTATTATTCCTTGCCGTTTGGGATGGATAGAGTAGTTTGGGTGATCTTCCGAAAGAAGTACGATTAAGAAAAATGGAATAATTTGTTTTTTTTCTTGCTTCCCGGGATACCATTTAATATTTTGTTCCCCGTCACAGGTTAGAGAACTGTGAGCAACGTCTGCCGGGCCTTGAATTTACGGGGCCAAACGCAGATCTGGATCTTTGAGAGACTAGGTATTTGATTGGTGCTCGGCACGAGCCTTGCGGTTTGAACGCGAACGAATTGTGTTCTTCAAAGGGCTCGACGAAAAAAGTCAAAAAAAGTTTGACTTCGGAATTTCCAATCAGGTATATTAGGAGACTGTCAGAGAGATGGCAGCGGTTCTTTGAAAACTTTGGTGTGT
>CAZEMW010000540.1:2655-3313 GCA_964513105.1 uncultured Fibrobacterota bacterium | reverse complement strand
TCGATTCCGACACCGACACCGAGTTCGAGTTGGAGTTGGAGTTGGAGTTGGAGTTCGAGTTCGATTTGGGGGTTATGATCTCCCCCCACCCGACAAACTCTCCGGCAAGGTTTCCACAAACCCCCTGATCTCATCCCGCACACGGCGGTACGGCGCAAGCCGCTCTTCCTCCGTTCGGGCGTCCCGCGCAAGTTTCGGTGGATCATCAAATGAGACATGATACCGCCGGACATTGCCCGGGAACAGTGGACACGATTCGTTTGCCGCATCACACACGGTAATGACCCAGTCGAACGCCACATCCGTCAGTTCGCTAAGGTGTTTTGAGCGATGTCCGGATATATCCACTCCCGCTTCCATCATGACCTGTACTGCGTCGGGATTGAGACCGTGGGTCTCGATCCCCGCGGAATACGCCTCAATGCGGTCTCCCTTCAGCTTCCGCGTCCAGCCTTCGGCCATTTGACTTCTACACGAATTGCCGGTGCATAGAAAAAGGATTCTCATAGCTTTCTCATCCCCTGTTTTATTGACAAACACTTTCCTGATGCCGTTTCGTAATTCTTTTCATAGCGATATCGTCCGTTCGTACCGTCTCATCTTTTTCGAGGTGTTCCGCAAGCAGGGTATACACTCCGGCGGAATACCGGCTTTTTGT
>CAZEMW010000540.1:0-2645 GCA_964513105.1 uncultured Fibrobacterota bacterium | reverse complement strand
TCCGGTAGTACACCCAACGGCTGTCTTTTCTACTTTCAACAAGACCGGCCTGTCTCAAAATGCTCATGTGTTTGGAGACGGTCGAAGGAGCCAGATTGAGAAGTTCGATTATCTGACAGACACAGAGTTCTCCCTTCCGAAGCGCCATGAGCGCCCGTACCCGGTTTGGGTCGGAGAGTGCCTTGCCGATGTCGTTCACGTTGGCCAGTTGTTCGGTGAGCATGCGGTACCCCTGTTCGTTATTTCGTCACATAACGAAATATAAAATTTAACAGCCAAGCAGGCAAGGCGGAATCATCGACGATGATGATCAGTGTCTCGCGGGTAGTGCGATCGGTGGAGAGTGGGACTCTTCCGAAGCAGAAAATGCAGCCCTGCGCCCACCGACGAGAACCCGTCCCGGACCGGGTCTAATCACACCCCCGCCTTTCACATATTACGGGGCTTGATTTATACTTCTAACTCCGGGAGATCCCTTCCCCCGGACTAACAGAATCAGTATTCACAGTGAATCTGAAGGAGCGAAGTCTTCGCTATGGCACAATCACTTTCCCAAATCCTCTTACATGTCGTATTCTCCACTAAATATCGAAAAGCGCTGATCCCCGATAAGTTCGAAAGCGGATTGCATGCGTATATCGCAGAGATCTGCAGGGCCTGCAACAGCAATGCTTATCGAGTGGGGGGTATTGATAATCATATCCACATTGCATGCAGCCTGCCAAGAACCATCACGGTAAGCAAACTGCTGGAAGAGATCAAAAGAAGCTCCTCAAAGTGGATGAAAACCATAAGCCCAGAGTACGCGAATTTCGCATGGCAGAACGGCTATGGCGTCTTTTCCCTCGGGCAATCACGCCTGCCTTATCTAGTAAGATACATTGACAACCAAAAAGAACATCACCGCCGCAAATCCTTCCAACAAGAACTCCTCCAAACCCTCAAAAAAAACAACATCACCTACGACGAGAGATATCTATGGGATTAAAAGATCCCCATCCCCAATCGCCCTGAAAGGGCCCAATATCCCACCCCGGGGTTTTCCCCGGGCCCGCTACATGCCCACCCATCCGCCCCATAAGAGGTACCACCCACCCCACTCCAGAAGCCTCCCGCCCCCGGGGCCCATAATATCCCCCATCCCTAATCGCCCTGAAAGGGCTCAATACCCCACCCCGGCTCTCCGGCATATCCCTTGCTCCCTGATGCCTCTCCCGAAGCTTCTGCCTTCACTGATCCCGAACCGATACAATACAAGCGTCCACTTCGATCAGGCGGCACCTATTTTTCTGTAAAACGCCCGTTGGGCATACGTTACACCTCCACACCGGCCGGGCCACGGGGCCGGACAGGGATACCATGACCGCTGATCTGAGAAAAATTCGGTTTCGTAAGAATACGCTGCTTACGGTTATTGCCGTCACGTCCATCCTGCCCGTGCTGTTTGTCGACCTGCGTGAGCCGAGCGCGTCCCTCGTGGTGTTGAAACTGTTGGCCAAAGTGGGATCGATCGTGGGAACGATTCTGCTTTTCTGGCAACTCATCCTGGGATATCGACGCTTTGCCGCCTCAGTGCTGGTCGATTTAGTCTGGGTGGTGAATCTTCATAAGCGACTCGGCATTGCCGCGGTACTTCTTGTGGCTCTCCATCCAATCTGTATAACCGCATATTATCTCATCAAGTTCGGGACCAACGTTTTTGCATTTGATTTGGGCACCCCGCTTGGACGTTTTGTGCCCCTGGGAATACTCGCTTTTGCGGTTTTGCTATTACTGCTTTTTACCAGTACGATTTTTCGAAGCGGCATCTCACGAATTGCCTGGTATATGACCCATCTGACTTCCTATACGGTACTGCCACTTGTGATAATCCACAGTCTACCAATCGGCATGACCCTGCGGGAAACCGGGTTGAGGATCGTCTGGTACGGTTTGACGGCCGCGGCGATAATTGTGTATCTGTTCAGAGCGCTGTTTCGTCTCGGGCTGGGTACGAAAGTCCATCGGATTTCCGGCACCAAAAAAGAAACGGCGAATGTGGTAGATATCGAGCTTGCTCCCCGGCATGAGCCCCTACTGCCTGCTGTCGGTCAGTTCATATATATGTACCGCAAGGGGCTTAAGGGGGCGCGCCCGTACACGGTATCGGACTATGAAACCGAGAACCATACGCTTTCAATAACCGCCAAAGCGCAGGGAGTTACCAGCACCGAACTTCAGTCGGCGCAAGTGGGTGAGCGGTTACGGCTCGACGGGCCGTATGGAACGTTTGGGCGGACGGCGCTTGACAGTGGTCGGCCTCTGGTGATGATCGCCGGTGGAATTGGGATTACACCGTTTAGACGAATAATATACCTGCTCGAAGAGTCCCGGGATCGTGAGTCATATCTCTTTTACGGATGCAATACCCCCGACGACATCGTGTACAAAAAAGATATCGATGCACTGACGTTTGTTCGGGTTGTATACGTCATTGCCGAGGGGCAAATGGAAAACGCGCGACAGGGATTCGTAACCTTCGACCTTATTCGCGAACATCTCAGTGAGAACCCCGAGATCTACGAGTATCTTCTCTGCGGCCCGCCGAAAATGATAAGCACGCTGGAGCCCGATCTTCGGACGGGCGGCGTTTCCCCCTCTCACAT
>CAZEMW010000539.1:0-3328 GCA_964513105.1 uncultured Fibrobacterota bacterium | reverse complement strand
TGCGATGCACTGCGGCGCGCTGCGATGCACTGAGCCTGCCGAAGTGAGCTTGCCGTACGGTAGTCACGACCGGGGAAATGCGGCTTGGGAGTCAGGGCCGATCAGCGGCGGCTCTTTTTAAAAGATTCTCACTTGTGCTGTCCTCAAACGGTTCCGTAGAAACCGTTCTGCAGCTCCTGAACTCTCCCCTCCGCAACGAGCGTCTGAACCGCATCGCTTACTTCGTTAATCGTGCAGTTCATGGTTATCGCAATGTCTTCGACGGTGAGCGGTCGACGGCGGAGCGTGTTCAGTAGCTCGTCCTTATTGAGCTCTCCACACCCCCCGAAGGAAATGTTTCGGGCAACACGCGAAATGATCTCGACCGGCAATGGTTTCAGATATTCGGTGATTTCGAGCATCCGCTCCGGGGCCACCGGCTGAACCCAGGGACAGGGCCCCGGGCGATCGAGACTGTTGAGCTGCACGCGGTCAAGCCGCATGTGAGACAGCGCCTGTTTGATTGCCGCAAGCTCCGATTCCGTGTCGTTAATACCGGGAACCACGAATACTTCGACCCAAAGGGTATGCTCAAACTCGTGAGAAAAGGCGGTGATTCCTTCAATCGTACGTTGTGCGGACACCGATGGTGAACCACGGTTGATTTTTCTGAAGACCTCCTCAGTCGCGGCATCGACGGAAGGGAGTACGGAATCAATCGGGAGAATACTTTTGCGAACTTCCGGGCGATGAAAAAGGGTCCCGTTTGTCAGAAGGGCCAGGCGGTACGTTGGATAGTGTTGCTTGAGGTGCGCGACAATTCGACCGATATCCCTGTTCAGAGTCGGCTCCCCGGTTCCTGCCAGTGTGACTACATCAAGCGTCGGATTGGTTTTAAGGTAATCGTCGATCTCGGCAATGACCTTGTCGGCCGGCACGTACGCAGCGGTGTCGTAAGATTGAGTGGCACTTGATCCGCACTCGCAGTACACACAATCCAGCGTACAGGTCTTGGCCGGAATGAGATCGACACCAAGAGAACGGCCCAGTCTCCGTGAGGGGACCGGGCCGAAAAGATACTGGTAGTTTCGGTTCACGAGTTACCGTTCAATTTAATTGCTGCACGCAATCATCCCCCGCACATCCATCTTCTTCTTCTTTGGATGATTGGTTTTGATCTCGAATGTACCCCGTTTGGGGTCGGAACCGGAGTACTTGGTCCACATGGTCAGATTGTATTCGTGATACCCGTCCGACCGAACCGTATCCCGGGGACCGAACTCATACTCCACATATATCGGAAGCGAGTTTTGCCACACCGGATCAGTCCGTTTAGGCTCTTCGAAAGCGATCTCGGTAATTTTGAGATCGTTTTTATCCGAAGTGACCACCAAATCGGTCTTGATGAGCGAGTCGGCGGGTGAACATGCCATCCGTACGTAGCGTGTACTCAGTCCGACAATCGGTAGGACCTCTCCGCCGAGTGAAATCCGGAGCTTCGGATCATTTTCAGCGTTGGATTCAATTGTCACACTTTTTTTGAACTTACCCGTAATTTTGCCGATACTAATCTGAGGTGATACATATCCCACCCGACCGGGGGGAATGATCGAGTCATACCCGACCACGGTGCATCCTCAGCCGGGCCTCACTTTGGCGATTTTCAGCACCTCGTCACCGGTATTCTTGATGGCGAATTTGTGCGAAACTTTATTTTGTGATCCCTCTTTGATCCCGCCCAAGTCATAATCGGCCGAATCAACAGAGATCTTTGGTCCCGCACTCACCATTCCGGCAATCGAAAGCACCGCAAGCAGTCCGCCGAATCGTATCACTTGCTCTGCTCCGTTTGTTGGTTAGTTGTCTCTGGAATCTGAGGACATTGCGCCAAACGGCAATTAGATATACCTCAGTCAAATCATTTACGGCCATGCAGAATGCTTTATTGCGGCCGACCCAGAGGTTTTTCGCAAACAAAAATACATCATTATATTGCCATCCGGCAACCCGGTGCTCTCAGAAACGTATTGGTCATGAACTCGCCCGCGGAAGCTTCAATGTATTTTGATCTGAATCGAGTGACGAGGGGCATCCCGACAATTCCAGCGGAAAGGGGAGAGCTGCAAGCAACGGCACACAAGCGATCCTACTCTCCGGATTTCGTGAAAATGGGGCAGCATGAATAGTCAGAATGAATTTCGCATCGCCGAATGTGCCGACCGGCTCAAGCTCGAGGCACGAAAGCAGATACATCGGGACTCCTGGAAAGGGGAGTTCTGGAAACCGTGTCCGGGAACAACCGAAGGGTATCTGTGTTGCGGATACCAGATTATCAGTCCGGTTTTCGGATGTGGAATGTATTGTGCCTATTGTATTCTGCAGGTCTACTTTGATGATCATCGTCAGGTCGTACACGGCAATTTCGATGATCTCGTGATCGAGTTACATAGTCGTCTGGCAAGGTGGAACGGGGTGGTACGGCTGGGGAGTGGCGAATTTGCCGACAGTCTCTACCTGGAGCCGGATTACGGAATATCCCGCAAACTGGCAGAGCTTCTGAGTTGTTACCCCAACGCCTTGATTGAATTCAAGACAAAGAGTCGAAACGCATACCATTTAGAGGGAGTGTCTCGGCCGGAAAGAGTTGTGGTCGGTATTTCACTCAATTCGGAGCGAGTAATCGAGCAGTTCGAGAACGATACCGCTTCACTGGATGAGCGATTGAAAATGGCTGAATGGGCCGCGGAAAACGGATTCTGGGTCGCATACCATTTTGATCCGATGCTCTATTACTCCGGGTGGGAGAAAGACTACCGGGAAGTCGCTCGAAGGGCTGTTGGTGCACTTCGGGACCCAAGCCGCATCGCCTGGTGGAGTATGGGAGGATTCCGCTCGACCCCGGCCCTGAAAACTCACTTGCGGGAGAGGGGAGCGCACCTGCCGCTTTTTTCCGGAGAGATGATCCTCGGCAAAGATCGAAAATATCGCTACGTCCGTCCCATTCGGGTGGATTTTTATTCAGCCGTTCGTGAAGAAGTCGACAGTATCGCCCCGGGCACGACGCTGTATCTCTGCATGGAAAGTCCCGAAATCTGGCGCGATTCCGGGATGATTTCCCGTATACCGCACGGGTTGCCCTCCTATCTTGATAGAAGAGCCGAGGAAATGCTTGGACTGGAGTAACGGTGGCCCGGGCGCAGTGACGGTCCCAATATGCCGTCAGCCGGGTTCGGTGCCTGGTCGCATACCGATCGGAAAGAAACCGGTAGTCTGTGCGGGACTGCTCAATCTATATTTCATCCCTGCAACCCGAGTTAGCCGGGAGTGAGTACACCGGTGGGCTGTAGCG
>CAZEMW010000538.1:0-3328 GCA_964513105.1 uncultured Fibrobacterota bacterium | reverse complement strand
TGCTACGACAGCGCCGATGTCTGGAAAAACCCGGATATTTTCAAGCTTGACAATGATCTTCGGCCGACCGGGGTTTCCGGTGTTCCGCCCGACTATTTCAGCGCCCACGGACAGTTGTGGAACAACCCGGTCTACGACTGGAAGAAACTCAAAGAGACGGGGTTTGCCTGGTGGGTAGCTCGAATGGATGCCATGTTTCAGCGTTTCGATATCGTGAGAATAGACCACATTCGCGGCCTGGTTCAGTACTGGGAAGTGCCGGCGGGGGAGTCAACCGCGGTCAATGGTGAGTGGATGGATGTTCCGACCTATGACTTCTTTGATACCATGGAAAAGCGAATCCCGGGATTTCCGGTGATTGCAGAGGATCTGGGTACGATAACGCCGGATGTCGAAGAGATGATTGAGCATTATAGCTACCCGGGCATGAAAGTGCTGCAGTTTGCGTTCGGCGAAGACGATCCCGATCATAAATATCTTCCTCATACCTACCATGAGAATTGTGTTGCGTACACCGGCACGCACGACAACCCGACAATGCGACAGTGGCTCGAGGAGTCGGCCGGTCCCGACGAACTGAAACGGGTACGTGAGTATCTTGGGGTAGCAGGCGGAACCGAAATCCTCATTTCTTCGATGATTGAAAAGCTTATGCATTCCAATGCTCGGATGACTATCCTTCCGGTGCAGGATTTGCTGATGCTTCCGGCTCGAGCGCGAATGAACAATCCGGCCGAAACATTCGGCAACTGGCGATGGCGGTGTGCTCCCGGAGAAATGGATGCGCTTCCAGAGGAAGACTTGACGGTCATTACGGAACGCACGCAAAGAACACGGGCATAATTGCAGACGCAGGATAATCCAGAGAGGAACGCTATGCTGGGTGCACGGTATACGAACGGAAAAACAAGCTTTCGGGTATGGGCACCGTCGCGCAAAGACGTGCGGATTCGAGTACCCGGTCATTCCCGGGAGTCTATTGCACTGGACCGGGATGCCGTGGGATACTGGAGCGGCACGACATCGGAGCTCCGGGCCGGAGACGAGTATCTCTATCTGCTCGACGGAACCCTTGAGCGCCCGGACCCGGCATCGGTCAGTCAGCCCCGCGGCGTGCATGGCCCGTCGGCGATTCCTCCGCAAGAAGACTTCGCCTGGACCGACTCGCCCTGGGAAGGCATAGAACTCGTCGATATGATTATGTACGAGGTTCATATCGGCTGTTTCACCGACGACGGCACGTTCACTTCGGCGGCAGAGCGACTGGGGGAGCTGGCCGGGCATGGTATCAACGCGATTGAGATAATGCCTCTTGCCCAGTTTCCCGGAGAACGCAACTGGGGGTATGACGGTGTGTATCCGTTTGCCGTTCAGAAATCGTACGGGGGAGCCCATGGTTTAAAGACGTTTGTCGACGCCTGCCATCAGCACGGGATGGCGGTGATTCTCGATGTGGTGTACAACCACTTCGGACCCGAAGGGAACTATCTACGCGATTTCGGTCCTTATTTCACTGATAAATACCAGACCCCGTGGGGTGAAGCGGTGAATTTTGACGGCGCCTGGTCAAATGGGGTGCGAAACTATTTTATCGAAAATGCGCTGTACTGGTTGCGTGAATACCATATTGACGGTTTGCGGCTCGATGCGTGTCACGCCATTCATGACATGTCGGCGAGGCCGTTTCTCTACGACCTTTCGGAGGCTGTCGATCGTTTTTCGGAGCGAACCGGTCGGAAACGAATCCTCATCGCCGAAGACGACCGCAATGATTCTCGCGTGGTGCGACCGCGACACGCATATCAGGGGTATGGGATGGATGCCCAGTGGGCCGATGATTTTCACCATGCCGTTCATGCCGTGCTTACCGGTGAGCGGGTTTCCTACTATAAAGATTTCGGAGATGTTGCCCAGATCGCAAAAGCACTGACTCATTCCTATGTGTATACCGGTAACTATTCGGAGTTTCGACACCGTGACCACGGGAGCGAAACTCTCGATTTGCCGACTTCCTCATTTGTTTTCTGCACACAGAATCATGATCAGGTCGGGAACAGAATGACCGGAGATCGGTTGAGTACACTGACCGATCCGGAGCGCGAAAAACTTGCGGCGGCCCTTCTCCTGTTGTCTCCCGGGGTACCGTTACTTTTCATGGGGCAGGAATACGGAGAGCGTCGACCATTTCTGTATTTTGTCGATCACGGTGATCCCGACCTGGTGAACGCAGTGCGCGAAGGACGAAAACGGGAGTTCGCCGAATTCCATATGGAAGGGGAGCCGCCCGATGCGTTCTCTAAAGAGACTTTTGAGCGGTCCAAACTCTCGTGGGATACCGGTTTGGAACCGCATTCTTCCATTCTGGCGGTCTACTGTATTCTGATCGGGCTTCGACGGGAGTCCGCGGCGCTGCGGGGAACGGCAAGAACTCAGATTGAAGTCTTCAAGCTTGAAAATGAGCCGGTGGTCGTGCTGGTACGGAAAAATGAAGGACAGAAAATTGCGGCACTGTTCCATTTTTCGGATACTGCGGCTAAAATACCACTTCCGGTAGAGGGGCAGTGGGGCATAGTCCTTGACACGGCCGAACAGAAATTCGGCGGACCGGGTGCGGCCCGACCGGAGCTTCTTACTCAAAATGAACAAATTGCGATGCATCCATGGAGTGCACTCATTCTTTCGAGAGAAGACACCGACAGCATGCCGGATCTGTGTCGGAGTGCCGGTTGAGGCGTAGGCTTTTCGTACCGTAATCTTTGCTCTTACAATTCGGAGATAAGCTAATACATGGCAACGGAATCGACTCCTCGTGCAACCTATCGACTGCAATTCACACCATCATTCGGTTTTCAGGATGCAGTGGAAATCGTGCCGTACTTATCGCGGCTGGGGATTTCACACATCTATGCATCGCCGATTCTTCGGCCTCGTCCCGATTCGAATCATGGATACGATGTCTGTGATTTTGCCGAAATCAATCCGCAGTTGGGAACGCTCGATGATCTGCGCACGCTGATCGGGGTTGTGCATGACAATGACATGGGATGGGTGCAGGATATCGTTCCCAATCACATGGCATATGATACGAGAAATCCATATTTGATGGACGTTTTGGTTCATGGTCTGGGATCTCGATATGCGCCGTTTTTCGATATAGAATGGAATCATCCCTACGACAATTTGCGTGGACGGGTACTGGCGCCGTTTCTGGGCAGTCCCTATGGAAAATGCCTTGAAAATGGAGAGCTGCAACTGGTGTACGACAATGCCGGTCTCGCCGTCATGTACTACGAACACCGATTCCCCCTTCGACCGGAGAGCTACTGGC
>CAZEMW010000537.1:0-3331 GCA_964513105.1 uncultured Fibrobacterota bacterium | reverse complement strand
CCTCCGTCCACGAAGAAAGTCTGTCCGGTAATGTATCGGGCGCTGTCCGAAACCAGAAAAGAGACCAAATCGGCAACTTCGTCGGCTTGCCCGAATCGCTGCATCGGAATGCTCTTCTTGATCTCTTCTACATGCTTTTCATTTATTCTCCTGGTCATATCGGTCTCGATAAACCCGGGAGCGACACAATTGACCGGGATCCCCAGCTTTGCCGTTTCCTTTGCCAGACTCTTGGTGAACCCGATGATGCCGGCCTTCGAAGCGCAATAATTCGTCTGGCCCGGAAGACCGATTTGGCCGCTGACCGAGCTTACGTTCACCACGCGCCCCTTCTTCATCTTCATGAAATAACCGATCACGTTGCGGGTAACGTTGAAATAGCCGTTCAGGTTGGTATTGATCACCTCGCCCCATTCTTCGGCGCTCATCAGAAAAAGCATCTTGTCCCGGGTAATTCCCGCGTTGTTCACCAGCACGTCAACATCGCCGAGTGCTTCACGCGCCTGTTTCACAAACTCCGCGGCTTCATCGAAATCGGCAATATTCGCCTTAAAAGCCGTAACCACCCGCCCCTCCGTTGAAAGCTCTTCACACAATGCTCGTGCCGCATCTTCATTGGACAGGTAATTGAAAGCCACATCCATGCCCTGCTCGACCAGTTTTCGAACAACAGCACTGCCGATTCCGCGTGATCCTCCGGTTACGATTGCTTTTTTTGTCATTACTATCCCTTCAGGTAGTCGGTAGGTTGGTCCTGAACGTCTGTCGACCTCAGTATGTTTTGCCGCAACGTACGCCCCGAGTTCAACAGCCGATAAAGACCTCTCGGTTACTCATCAAGTATCGGCTCTTCCATCACCGTCTCAGCATCCGGATCGCATCGACGCATCTGCAACCATTGCACCGGGTGATTGACCGAATCCCCATTCACGGTAAGATACAGGAATTTTGCCTGCACCAGGGAATCGCTACGAATTTTATACTGATATCCCATTCCAATGTCGAGCTCATCATTGGCTACGGAAGCGAAAAGGAGGGTATCTTTCTGTTCATAAGTCCCGACTCCTTTCATGGACTCATCGGCGACATTGGTAACCGACAGAGAATCCTTTCCAAGAAAGCTGATCACCAGCCCCTGCCCCCCCACACACCAGGTACCTGAAAAAGTACCGGTGTTCTCAGCAACGGCATACAGTCCGATACTGAGCACAATCAGGCTCGCGCCCACAAATCTGTTCGAAAGAAATGTTCTGAACATGCATCCTCCTTACCCGAACAAAATACAAATCGGCCGGCGATTTCCCAATAAACTTTTAAGCACCCGTTTTCGTATTGATTACGACTGTCGTATCGGTTTAGCGGTTACTCCGGATATATGCTTTCTCCCCTATTATTTGAACACCGGTATGATGCCAAAGCATCACCCGGCGGATCGATACGCTATACCGTGTTTCAACGGTCCGGGATTTCAGAGTGGAATTACAACGGGCATGAGTGTATTTTTTATATCTCGTATTTTCTGAATACAGGACAGTTTATCCGCATGTTGATTCCTTTGCAAATTGTTTCATTTGCCGTTGACCCTTCGACCAATGCTCCGATGCTTCTGCTGAAAGAGAATGGTGGCGAGCGGACGATATCCGTTCCGGTGGGACCTTCGGAGGCCGGTGCAATAGCTATTAAGTCGCTTGAGGTCGCCCCGGATCATCCTTTGACTATCGATCTGGCCAAGGGAATCCTGGAAGGGCTTGGTGGTCGATTAGAAAAAGTCGTTATCCACGATTTGGTGGATCAGGCCTATTTTTCTCGACTCCATATCATGACGGCCAGAGGCGTTCACCCGATTGAGTGCCGGCCCAGCGATGCGATTTCTCTTGCCATGCGGTGTCGGTCACCGATATTTGTAACCGAAGAAGTGCTGCGAAAATCGGCCGGCGAAATAGGTTCCGATTCGGAAAAACTGCGTAGATCTATTGCCAACCTCGATACAATCGACTTTGGTCGGTATTACCTGGAGTAATCTTTTGGATATAACTATGAGAAAAACGGGATTGTGCTTCATTTTCACCTTGCTCGCGACATTTTCCCTATTTGCCGCCGACTTGGATCCACAAGAAGTGCTGAAAACGGCGCGTCGCCAGTATGCCGCTGAGCATTATGATTCCACAATAACAACCATCAGAGCCTTTCTCAAAGACAATGGTACCGATCCCTCGACCGAGTACCTGGTGCCGCTGTTGATGGAGGCACTTGCTCGCGAAGGAAAATATGAGCAGTTCACCAAGACCGCCGAATTGTATCTACGACGCTTTCCCAATTCCAGGTTCATTCCTCGCGTCGTCTATCTTGAGGGAATGGTTTTCACGCGAACGGAAAAATACCGAAATGCGGTGGTAGCCTTTTCACAGGCCCTCAAAGCAGGTGTGCGCGGTGAGCTGGATTCTCTCAGCATCACAAACGTCGAGACAATCGCTCAAAAAGGACTTTCGGACGAAGATCTCGACAAGCTTGTTCGGGATTCGGATCTCCATCCACGAGTTCGCGAAATAATAGCCTACCAGATATTCAAGAAAACCAAAGAATCCGAAAATCGAGAAGAGGCCGAAAAGGTAGCCGAGCAGTTTCTCAATGCATATCCGAAAAGCCGATACGGCGGAAGAGTGCAAGCGTTTCTCAAACCCGCAGAGCAACTGACGGTGGGCCTTCTTGCCCCGCTGTCCGGGGAAGACTCCCTGATCGGACGCAATATGAAGCGCGCAGTCGAGCTGGCGATAGATACTCACAACAAAAAATCGCACCCGCCCATACGGCTCATTACTCGTGATACCAAAGGAAAAATGATTGAAACGGCGGAAGCCACAAAAGAGCTTCTGGCTCACAAAGTACCGATTATTCTGGGGCCCGCACTCAGCAGCAATGCTATTGTGACCGCTTCAATGGTCATGGGAACCAATTCGGTGATGATTACTCCGACTGCCACCGACGAAGGAATTGCCGGACTGGGTAGAAATGTCTTTCAGGTGAATGTCACGATGGGAAAACTGGGACGACGCATTGCACGGTACGCCATGGAAAACCTTAGCATCAAAGAATTCGCGATTCTTGCTCCTATGAGCGAATATGGTCATGTCCTGGCGCGTAGTTTTCAATCAGAGGTGAAAGAATCCGGCGGTGAAATCGTCATGAAGGAATACTTCGACGAAGGTGCGAATGATCTTCGAACGCAATTGATGTCTCTCAAAATGAAACTGGTGGCCGAACGGCTCAAAAAAGAAGCGGCCGAAAAAGGGGATGACACATCGGAGGTGCACCTCACCAGCCGGGACACGCT
>CAZEMW010000536.1:0-3332 GCA_964513105.1 uncultured Fibrobacterota bacterium | reverse complement strand
GGATCATTCATCGTGCAGAAAACCCCGAAGGAACGCCTGTACGCAGGAAACGGCTTGAAGAAGAATTCGGAAGAGAAAAGGCTGATGAGATTATCCGGCGTGAAAGCACAAATACGATTTCGGAATTCGATCAACCTCTCGACGGAAGCTCACAGGCGATTTCAGTCGAACACGCTCTTGAGGCGGCTCGAAAGAAGAATCCGGTGAGCGCTCCTGAACCGGAAAGGAAATCGGACAAAGAATCGGAATCTGAGTAGCTCTCAGGCAGTGCCGGTATGCGTGCTTCAAGGTCCGACCACAGCACGCATACCGGCACCTATCACCACAATGCACTGACGTTGAGTTGTCCGAAAGCGCTTCCGGATCGGCCGCCCCGTATCACCCCGAAGACAGCACCCACTGTTTCGGTGTTATGCCCTCCAGCGCCTTGAAGGTTTTGATGAAATGTGCGGGGTCCGCGTATCCACAGGACAGCGCCGTCTGCGTTACTGTTGCACCCTCCTGCAGAAGCTGGAATTTCGCCCGGTCGATTCGCAGACGATGAAGGTACGCGGTGATGGTCATTCCCGTGTAGGATTTGAACAAGCGACAAAGGTGATGGCGCGAAAATGACACCGAGCGGGAAAGGGCGTCAAGCGAGAAAGGTTCACTGAGATGGTCTTCGAGATACTCGATCACTCGACGTACTCGTTCGTGCCGTTCGTCCATGCGAATTTCCCGCCCCGAAGCACCAACCAGAAGCGATATCAAACCAAACAAAATGGAGGCATGTTCGGCTACTAGAGCCGGCGAAGTTGAGCTCTGAGAAGGAGGGTTTTGTTCGCCCACCTCCTGTCGGGGGAGTCTCTCCAGCAGTCTGATGATTTCGGTCGAGCGTACCTCCGGAAACAACGGTATCCGACCTCCCGCACCCACCGGCACTCCAAACAGGGATAATTTCTCCAGACGCAATTGAAGGCAGTAGAAGCGATTGTTTCTCGAGGGTCGCACTGTCGTGCAATGTACAGTGCCCGGCGCGATACAGGCGGCCCTGCTTCCGGGGAGCGCATACTCTTTTCCACCTATATGCACCTGGACATCGAGCTCGGGAGCAACGATTAGCTCGAGTGCCGAGTGGTAATGGGGTCGTCCCGGTATGAAATGCTCGATATCGCGAACGAGGAGTCGGAACGTGTCGTACGTGAAGTATAGCGTCTCTCTTTGCATCTTGTATCCCCTTGTTGGCGACAGTCGGCCCAATGGATGGAAAAACCACTGTGGCCGGACGGCCTCAATTCATGGAAACGAAGCCACTTCTGAGCAACAGTATACAATATTTCAGCAATTCTCAACCAGATTGAGCGCCGGATCGATGATATCTTTGCAATATCATTCAATTTTTGGGAAGGGGCCGGCTATGGGCAGTATGCCTGACTACAGCGTATCGTTTGGGGAGAAGGTGGGGAGACGAGTGTCGGTGGTCGCGGGGGCGAAGGGCATCTGGCGGTTTTCATTCGAATGTGGGGATCGACCGGTTCGGCCCGGCGGTGCGGTGAAGCTGTTCTGCGAGGTCCCTCGAATCTGGCTTTGCGGTGTCTATCAGACGCAGACACCTCAGAGTCCCGGGTATGTATCGGTGGAGGGGGCCGACGGGCTTGTCTGTGAGGTGGTGAAAGTTCCTTCGGAATGGAAGCAGCTCGATTGGGCCGTAATCTCTCTTCCGGAAGGGATGAAAAAGGGACAGAAGCTGACAGTCACGTTCGGCTCCGTTCAGCACCTCTGCTATGTCGTCGCGCATAAGTACAAATATGCCCCCGTGTCCTGGCGGGTAGACTACGACGCCACAGGTGAATTCTATCGATTCTGGCCACCGATCGTACTGAAAGTTGTCCCAGGCAGGGCGGCAAAAATGAAATTGGTGGTACCGTCGGAAGCGGTCGGCGGGAAATCCTTGCGAGTCAGAGGAAGAATAGAGGACAATATCAGCAATATCGGGGAATAATACGAAAAACCGATTCGGCTGCAGCTCCTCGACGAGAACTTCGAGCCGCTTGCCGGCTACGAAGATACCGTTGTCGCGAACAACGAGGGGATAATCGATTTCTCCCAGTGGAACGCCCCCGAGAAATCGTCGGTCTACCGTGTCCGCGCCGAAACCGACAGTCTTCCCGTTTGCGTAAGCAATGCGGTCGAAGTGCGAAATGGAAACAGGCACACAACCCTCTGGGGAGACTGCCATGCGCACAGCATGTGGGCCGACGGGGTTGGGACAATCGACGACAACTTTCGGTATGCGCGGGATCAGGCGTTTCTGGACGTGTTCGGTTTGTCGGAGCACCTCAACAACAACGAAGAATTCGATACGTTCCCCCAATTCAAACCGGGAACCGACTACAGTTTGCTGGGGCCTCACGTAGCCGACGCGGTCGGGCAGTATCATGAGCCCGGCTCGTTTATCACCATCCTGTCGGCTGAATATTCACCTTCATTCAAAACCGAAGGGCCGAAAGGAGACTTCTGCATCTACACCGAATCCGATGATTTCGGGGATCTTCCCATGGCACGGAAGTGCCCCGATCTTCTGGGAATGGCCAAAAAAAATAATTGCATCTGCATACCTCATGTGGGTGGTCACATTCTTCCCTGGGATATTTTTCCCATTGATACCGATGTGACACCTCTGCTCGAAATCGCGGCCATGCACGGTCACTTCGAGCGGTTCGCCCAGGAAGCGCTTCAACTGGGCCACAGAATGGGGTTTGTGGGAATGGCGGACGGGCATTTCGGAATGCCGGGATACGACAACTGGCCACGGCATGGACGAACACCGAAATTGAAACATCGGAACTTCTCTACCCAAAGCGCAATTACCGGCTACATAGTTGATTCATTCACTCGTGAAGCCGTCTTTGCGGCAATGCGTCAACGACGCACCTATGCGACTACCGGTGAACGAATCCTCCTGCATTTTTCAATACAGGATGCGCCGATGGGGGCTGAGGTCTCGTCTGAAACAAACCCGGTACTCCAGATTTCGGTGCACGGTACGTCTCCTCTTGCATTGATCGAGATCGTGCGGGGCGACCGCCGTGTCCTTCAGAAGAAAGGTGACGGAGCGTACGACTCCGTTTTCTCGTGGACCGATGAAACTCCGATCTCGGGAGATACCTGGTACTATGTTCGGGTAACGCAGGAGGATTTTGCGATTGCCTGGTCCTCACCCATATGGGTGCACTATTCAGGGCCGGGGGGTGTCGATCCCGAATCCGCGGCCACGTCCCTCCCGGCCTGGAACGATCCACCGTTCTGGCCGCCGAATCTCCCCGAAACCGTAGATCCGGCCCATACCGAAC
>CAZEMW010000535.1:0-3333 GCA_964513105.1 uncultured Fibrobacterota bacterium | reverse complement strand
ACGAGTTACGCGCACGAGCACGAGCACGAGAAGATGAAATTCTTTGGTTGCGGCTATGCCGCGCCAAGTCCTATGGCAGGAACTTGGGGCACGCGTACTTCGGCTCTTGCAGGCTTAGAGGGGCAGGTCGAATAAAACCCGGGATACTTCAGATCCACCGTCCCCAACCGGGCGCAATGCGCGCCAGGCCGGATTTCCTGCCGACACTCGTTTTCTCAACTGGTATATTGATTGCGTGTTCAAAGTCCCTTGAGTCTTTCCGGAAACTGCCCATTCAACGTGCTGCATTGAGATGTACTGCGATGCATAAGCGTGTCAGGCACACAATTTAATATGTTCAATGTTCGGCCATTCCGGCCGGTCCGGCCGGTAGAAAGGAAATGATCATGACGGATGCCGGAGCAAAACGAACCGCGGTAGAGATGGCCGAAGGGGCCGGGGCGCGCGTCCGACGGGTTTTTCCCACTCATGGTTCTGAAAGCGTTGATCCATTTGTGTTGCTCGATGAATTCTTTGTGGGGCCGGACGCCGGCTTTCCCGAGCACCCGCATAAGGGTTTCGAGGCGATGACGTACATGCTGGACGGTGGCTTTCGGCATAAGGATTCGCTCGGAAATGACTCCGAAGTCCAGGCCGGCGGGGTACAGCGGTTTTCGGCAGGAAAGGGAATTGTGCATTCGGAAATGCCGGGGGATGCCGACCTGAATCACGGACTTCAGCTCTGGATTAACCTTCCGCCCGAAGACAAAAACGCGGAACCCGACTACCAGCAGGTTGACTCGAAAGACATACCTGTCCGGAAAACCGATTCGGTAGAAATACGGACAATCGTAGGGGCCGGGTCTCCCGTGCGGCATCATACCGACATGTTCTATCACGACATACGACTCAACAGACCAACCACACACTCAATCCAGGTTCCCGGAGGATTCCGTGGACTCGTATACGTATACTCCGGTGAACTCACCATAGCCGACCAAACGGTTGGGTCCGGTGAGGCATATGTGCTGAAAGACGATGCTCCTGCCGACGCCGTTTCAAAGAAACCGGTGGGTTTTGT
Organism: uncultured Fibrobacterota bacterium; assembly: GCA_964513105.1. GTDB lineage: Bacteria > Fibrobacterota > Chitinivibrionia > Chitinivibrionales > CAYFVL01 > CAYFVL01. The sequence goes on along the minus strand of CAZEMW010000535.1, from coordinate 2,273 downwards.
TGTTCTTGCCGGGAAGCCGCACGGACAACCGATCAGGATTCGGGGAAGTTTTGTGGAGTAAGTTTCAAGAAGACCAGTGCTCCGACCGACCACCGGCATGTCTTCCATTGATCGTCTGTTCCTGCCGGTGTATCATCACGGCCCAAAAACGAACGGATAAACCACTTCGGTAATATCGCCCGGTTTGTTAATTTTGCCGAGATTCCACTCCCGAATTTTGTCGGCAATTTCGGTGGTGAAATCCTCATTGTTGGTCTCGTCATGAACTGTTTCAGCAAAGATAACTCTACCATCTTCATCAATGGCGACTTAACTCGTGCCTGTCCGGAAACACCCGTTCATCTCGACTCCGCTCGATGAACGGGTGTTTCCGGACAGGCACTAAATACAATTTTTCGACCTTCCCCTCACATCCTCTCCGGCACCTCAATCCCCAATAGCCCCAGCACCAGCTCCAGCTCTGCAAGCACCAGACTCGCAAGCGACATCCACGACCCCTGTCGCGCCGTGTCCTTTTCGTTCAGAATATGACAATCGCGATAAAACCGGTTGAACTCCTGGGACAGCGCGTAGGCGAAATCACAGAGATAGTGGGGCAGATAGCCGCCCGATGCTTCGTTGAGCACGTCGGGGAGGTGTGACAGGGCGACCATCAGATTACGTTCAGCATCCGTCGGCGGCTGAATCGGACCGGCACTCACATTTCTTTCGGCCGCATTGCGCAGAATAGATTTAATTCTAACCGCCGAGTACAACAGGTACGGGCCGGTTTTGCCTTCAAACTTGGTGAACTTATCGATATCAAACACGTAATCGGATGCCCGATGGTTTGACAGGTCGGCAAATTTGAGCGCGGCCAATCCGACTTTCAAAGCCACGTCTTCCCGTTCCTCTTCAGAAAACTCATTCGCCACACCTGCTTCATCCATGCGCTCCCGGGCCTTTGCAACGACCTGTTCCATAAGGTCACCGAGCTTCATAACTCCGCCGGCCCGCGTTTTAAACGGTTTGCCGTCGGGGCCGTTTACCGTTCCGAAGCCTGCGTGGTTCATGGAAACATCTACCGCGATGCCGGCTTTCCGCGCGGCCCGGAAGACCTGCTCGAAATGGAGGTCCTGACGTTTGTCCACGACATACACAATCTCATCGGCGCCGAACTCTTCAACCCGGTACTGAATCGTTGCGAGATCCGAAGTCCCGTAGAGGTAACCACCACCGGATTTCACCAGCATTAGTGGAGGTATCTCTCGTGTATCGTCGTCCCGAGCAACCCGCATCACCCAGGCACCTTCACTTTCTTCGGCATTACCGGTTTCTTTAAGCCCGGCAACCAGGGCATCCATTCGATCCTTGTAAAAACTCTCTCCCAGCCAGTGGTCGAATGTAACGCCAAGCCGTTGAAAATCTTTCTTCAGGCCGTCGACCGACAACAGTACAAAGTGTTTCCACAGCGCGACATACCCCGGTCTGCCCTGCTGCAGTTCCACCGTAGCCTTGAGCGCTTCGGACATTGCCTCCTCATCGCCTTTACATCGGGAACTGGCGGTCGGATACATTTCTTCTAGGTCACTCAGCGAAACCGGGGCCTCCGACGGGTACTCATCATGGGTGTTCTCATCGAAATAGGGCAGTTCGGGATTTCTGCGCCGAAGTTCGCAGATAAGCATTCCCATCTGTGTGCCCCAGTCACCCATATGGTTGTCTCCGTGTACGGTCGCTCCCAGAAATCGAAACAGCCGCTGAAGAGAATCACCTATGATGGAGGATCTGAGGTGACCGACATGCATGGGTTTGGCAACATTGGGCCCGCCAAAATCGATGACAACGGTTCTCTCACCGAGCCGCGGTTCGCAGCCCAGGCGCGAATCACTTCTGATTTCCTCCAGATGACTCGAAAGGAAAGAATCGGCCAGCGTAATGTTTATGAACCCCGGCCCGGCGATGGACAGTGACTCAACGGCTTCATTCTTTTCGACCTGTTTCACCAACGCCTGCGCAATCATCCGAGGGTTTTTCTTCGCCTCTTTGGCGGCCGCAAGCGCACCATTGCACTGAAACTGCCCCAAATCCGGACGCTGTGATTCCACAACAATACCATATTTCCGGTCTATTTGCTGCGCCTCGAATGCATCGGAGAAAATCCCACTCAGGTATTCCTTCAAAGAAGCCATATGCCGTCCTGATCGTTTGCAGTTGTTGATTTCGATTTGCGGCAGCGAGCGCACAGCGCGGCAAAGCCGCAACCAAAGAATTTCATCTTCTCGTGCTCGTGC
>CAZEMW010000534.1:0-3342 GCA_964513105.1 uncultured Fibrobacterota bacterium | reverse complement strand
GTTCACCAGCGACGGCGGAACCCATCAGAGCGCATTTCGCGAGGGGGTTCTCAAGGGAGTGAACGAGTTCTACAAAAAGAACTACTCGGGAATCGATGTTCGTGAGGGGATTGCCGGGGCGGTGGCGGTGAAGCTGAAAAACCCGGTGTTCGAAAGCCAGACGAAAAACAAACTGGGGAACACCGAAGTCCGTAGCTGGATTGTGTCCGAGGTGAGATCGGGAGTGGTCGATTATCTGCACAAAAACTCCGATGCGGCCAAGGCGCTGGAATCAAAAATCGCCGCCAATGAGCGACTCCGAAAAGAGCTCAACACAGTAAAAAAGGAAGCCAAAGAAGCGGCGAAGAAAATCGCGCTCAAAATCCCGAATCTCAAGGACTGCAAGTACCACCTGCAGGACGGATCCAAGGGGGAAAACTCGACTATTTTCCTTACCGAGGGCCAGTCCGCGTCGGGCTCGATGGTGTCCTCACGGGATGTATATACCCAGGCGATTTTCTCTCTCAAGGGGAAACCGCAGAACGTTTTCGGAAAAACCAAGGCTGCCATTTACAAAAACGAAGAACTCTACAATATGATGATGGCCCTTGGAATTGAAGACGACGTGGAGAATCTTCGATACGGCAAGATTGTAATCGCCACCGATGCCGACCACGATGGATTTCATATCCGCAACCTGCTGCTTACCTTTTTTCTCAATTACTTTGAGGAGCTGGTCGTGGCCAATCGAGTTTATCTTCTCGAGACGCCGATATTCCGTGTCCGGAACAAAAAGGAAACCAGGTACTGTTACTCTCAAAAGCAGCGTGATTCGGCGGTAAAAGACCTTTCTTCACCTGAAGTCACCCGGTTCAAAGGACTGGGCGAGATTTCTCCAAAAGAATTCGGTCAGTTTATCGGTGACAACATCCGACTGGTCGATGTGAATGTTAAGTCGATCAAGACCGTACACGGCACGCTGGAATTTTACATGGGTAAGAACACACCCGAGCGCAAGGAATACATCACGGAGAACCTTGTCTAATGGCATATGTAAATAAGCTGTTCAACGAAAACTTTCTCGAATACGCCTCGTACGTTATTAAGGATCGTGCGATTCCAAACCTGGACGACGGATTCAAGCCGGTCCAACGCCGCATTCTGCACTCGTTGTTCGAGATGGACGACGGGAAGTTCCACAAAGTGGCAAATGTTGTTGGGCACTGCATGAAATACCATCCTCACGGTGACGCTTCGATCTACTCTGCGCTGGTTGTTCTTGCCAACAAAGAGCTGTTTGTCGACAAGCAGGGAAATTTCGGAAACATTTTCACCGGTGATGAAGCGTCGGCCGCTCGATATATCGAATGTCGACTGCTTCCGCTGGCCAAAGAAGTCCTCTATAACCCCGAGATTACCGAGTACGAAGATTCATACGACGGGCGAAACAAAGAACCGAGGGTATTTCCCGCCAAAATCCCTATTCCGCTTATTATGGGAACCGAGGGTATTGCCGTAGGGATGGCGACCAAAATACTGCCCCATAACTTTGTCGAAGTGCTTGATGCGGTGGCAGCGGCGTTGCAGGGCGAGCAACACCTTCTGTTTCCCGATTTCCCTACCGGGGGACTGGCCGACGTGTCGGAGTACGAAGAGGGAATGGGCAAGGTACTGGTCAGGGCGAAACTCGACACGAGTGATCCAAAGCGCATCATCATTCGCGACCTACCGTACGGCTCGACAACCGACAGCCTGATCAATTCGATTGAAAGTGCCGCCAAGAAAAACAAAATCAAGATTTCATCAATCAACGACTTCACGACCGAAAATGTCGAGATTGAGATAAAGCTGGCCCGGGGCGTTCGCACACAGGAAACAGTCGATGCACTCTATGCATTCACCGATTGCGAAACCTCAATCTCGGTGAACATGCTGGTCATCAAAGACAACCAACCGGTTCAGATGACGGTCAGCAGTGTGATCCAGCACTATGCCGGACGCCTCAAAAGCGTTCTCGAAGCCGAACTGAAGCTCGAACAAAACCAGCTCCGCGACAAGCTTCACGCGCGGACCTTGGAACAGATATTTATCGAAGAACGCATATATAAGCGTATCGAAGAGATGAAAACCCGTGAATCGGTGGTCAAGGCGGTTATCGACGGGTTCAAACCTTTTGCAAGGAAAATCAAGCGCGAAGTCACTGAAGAAGATGTTGAGCGATTGCTGAAAATCCCGATCCGTCGTATTTCACTGTACGACATCAACAAAGCGAAAAAAGAGATGGAGGAAATCGAAAAGCGGCTTAAAGAGATCGCCCACCATCTTCGGTACCTCAACCAGTATGCGATTGATTATATCTCGGGAGTAGCGGATCAGTATCGCACACAATTCGTACGTAAAACGGAGATCATCTCGTTTGAAAAGGTCGATGCCCGGGAAGCCGCGCAGCGCAACCTGAAACTCAAGTACGACCGTGACACGGGTTATCTGGGCTACGAAGTCTATGGGAATGTACTGTTCGATGTCTCGCAGTATGACCGGGTACTGGTCATCAGAAAATCAGGTGCCTATTCGGTCATGGATGTACCCGAAAAGACCTTTGTCGACAAAGGCATGCTCTACTGCGGCCTGGCCGACAAAGACACTCTCAAGAACACGGTATTCACCGTGGTGTACCGTAATGATAAAAACGGATATCCGTTTATAAAGCGCTGCAAAATCGAGCAGTTCATTCTGAATAAGGGATACTCAATCATTCCGGATAACTGCACGCCGCTGAAACTGACAACCGAAGAGGACCTCGATCTTGATGTATCCTACAAACCCAAGCCACGACTTCGAGTGCTCGAAGAACAGTTCTCGATAAAGGATTTCCTGGTTAAAGGAGTCCGCGCTTCCGGCGTTCGACTGGCAAACAAAGAGGTGAAATCGGCAAAGTTTGTGAAACCGGAATAGGACGATCCAACCAGAAAAGTGGTGAATGTTTAAGCGGCTCTCAGGCTCTCCTGAGGGCCGCTGATTTTTCTGCCCTGAGCAGAGGCACATCCTCTCCTCTCGGGATCCCGAGCACGGATGTTGCCAAGCCCATGCCGTTGAGTTTCGTTCCAACAAAAAAAACTGTGTGCCCCGGACTTCAGTCCGGGAAACTTCTCTGAAACACTGTTGAGAAAGACGGGTCCGGCACCAAAGTACCGGCCACACGCTGGGCAGCATTCCGATGGGTTTCCTTCCAAAAAAAAACTGTGTGCCCCGGACTTCAGTCCGGGAATCTTCTCTGAAAAACTGTTGAGAAAGACGGGACCGGCACTAAAGTACCGGCCACACGCTGGGCAGCATTCCGATGGGTTTCCTTCCAAAAAAAAA
>CAZEMW010000533.1:0-3375 GCA_964513105.1 uncultured Fibrobacterota bacterium | reverse complement strand
AATGGTCGTACCAGTCTCGCGCCGCGATCGCAAGAATGCGGAGCGTTCGGGATTGCCGTCCAAACAAGGCCGGACGGGTCGAATAGTCCAGTAGATTCTCCTCGAGAGCGTAGTCGATCGATTCGTCCGAGAATTCGCCATGTACAGCAGGTGTAATAGCTAATAACAGAAAGCCGGCGATTGCCGCCACATGCCTGAAGTAGTTTCGTCGTTCCAACCTGTTACCCCTTTACTTTCAAAAACCCTTGAGTATGGTTTCGATGCCGTTTGCATTGCGGATGATGTAAAGCGCTTTTGCGGAGCGACGATCCGGATGCATCGGAGTACCGGAACGTTCTTTCGGCCAAACACGATGTGCCGCCGCAATCGCTCTTCCGGAAACGGTGTACAATGTGTTGGAACCGGTATGGTGTGTTCCGGAGAGCTTCACGTCCGAGAGTTTACGCCGCACATTGAATGCGTTCACGGGCATGCCCCAGACCGATTCTTCTTCCGAACCGGTCGCTGATTTCCACCCGTCCAGGTCGGTGAAATCTCGCACGAAGAACCGCGTGCTGATTTCGAACACGTTCCGGTTGTCGGGGTTGTAGTACTGGTTGTTCTTCCCCGTGAACTCGTTTTGATACATTTCGACATAGCCCTCGTGACTCCCAACACGGTATTTTCGTTCGATAAGCAATGACGAGTCGCCGGTCGTGGTGACGACGGAATTGCGCATGGTGAAATTCTTTACGATCGTAATAGGTTCCTGCGTATCGTCCGTCACCGAAACCTTGGTCGTACGACTCGGGCTATTGTAGAATGTCCACTGCGATTCGGTGGTGTTTCTCAGAGATGAACTGTCGATAGTCACGTTCTGAGCGTTGAGCATGAGAAAGCCGGTTCCGACATTGTTCTCTATACGGCAGTTGATCAGGTCGATCGGCCCCCATTCGATCTCGTGAAACAATCCGCCGTCACTCTTGTTGTCTTTCATTTCACAGTCGCGCATGACAATGTTGGTCCCGTGCACATCGAAGCGGATGCCGAAACCGTAGTTGCGGTTTGCGGTGATGCGCTCGTAGGTCATATCGTCACCGGACACGTCGAACCCCCCGCAGGTGTGGAGCACATAGTCGACCATTTCACCCCGCCAGTTGTTGTCGGAAATGTCGCAATCCTGCATGAGCCCGTTTTTACTGTCGCCCCACGACATGCCCATCTGACCGTTGCGCAGCACGCGCAGACGGCGTATGACTGCTCCGTCAAGATTGTTGAGGCGAAGGCATTTACCACCGTTGTCGACAAAATCGCAGTCTTCGATAAGCCAGTCCTTGCACCAGCGGTGATCGCCGGGACGCTTCCATATGACCGCGGGTTCCCAATGGGTATTGTAGGATGTCGCGAAATGTTTAAAGACAAGATTACGGATCACCAGGTTGTCTTTAGCCACCTGTATCGCCAGTGCTGCTTCGGCCATACCCACCTCTATTTCCGCGTCGGTAAGCTCGTCCATATTGTCCGTCAGGCGAATGAAGATAGAGTTGGGGTGTTCATGGTTGTCGTAGTTTTCTTCCCCGGGCCCCAGCTCCGCGACGCCGAAAGTGCCTGGTTTCAGGGCATCGAGACCCTCAAACCCGACATATTCATACCCGCCCTCCGCATTGGGATTTTCCTCAATCAGCTCCCCGACTTCATTGAACACACGTCCTTTGGGGTCGGTGTATTTGTAGTTTTCGAGAATGACCGGCTCGAGCGCTTTGCCGTTGACATAGACAATCTCCCTGCGATGAAGCAGTATGTTGGGCGGACTGTAGAATCCTTCCGAATGGAGACCCCAGTTTGGGGACCAGTCATGTCGGTAGATCTTCCTTTCCGAATCGATCAGGGTCCATGTTTCAGGCTCCCATCCCTCGGCGGCGGACCCGAGTACAAGGACCTCTCCTTTCTCGGAGCCTTCGATGACCAGAAGCGTGTTCTTGAATGCTTCATTGTCCTGCTCGCTCAGATCGGCGTCCCGGGTTTCGCGATAGGTCCCCGGTTTCAACATAATTCGTGTCGGGGTTCCTTCCTTCAACCTCCAGACTGCTTTCTGCACCGCTTCTCTAAAGGATCGCAGCGGACGCTCAGGATCAGTCCCCTCATTACCGTCGTCGGCATCAGGGTGTTGCACGTCGGCATAAAGCGTGACCTCTACTATTGACTCATCAGGAACGACGGCGCAGGCGGAGCCTGTGATACCCGTAATAATCATTCCCACCAGGATTCCCGTTGCAATTTTCATTTCACCCTCCATAGTTCGAGCATTGTTCTTGTAATCGTGCCCAATTGTCGACGTTTTCCGGATACAGAACGCCTGTAACAGGTGAAGCGCGTATCCCTTACCCCGACAAACATTCCAACCCTTTTAGGTGCACACCTTATTCCAGTCCCATGGGCAGGTTTCACCATACAGTCAAAATTCCTTTTCGCGAAGCGGTTGACTCAGCGTAATCACTTTGTCGGTTGCATTTTCTTCACAGCCTTGTTCTCTCCCGTTACGATATAGACACCGTTGCTCAACGATTCGGTACTTCTTCCATGGTAAGCGGGAAACACCTGTTCGCGCATCGACCTGCCGTTAAGCAAATAGCGAAAAGCCGCGTTTCCAGTCGATGACGGAACCGGCGCCGCTACGCCGTTCGATACCGGGGTCGCGCCCGTCCCTCCGGTATAACTCCACGACAAAATGCTTTGCTCGATATGCTTTCCTCCCGTACCGGCGGTAAATCCGGCATAGGCCGTTTCCGAACCGAAGAATTCAACCAGGTTTATCGCATGTTCGAATCCGGCTCGTGCCCCGGATTCAAGATCAATCACTTCTACCACCACTTGTCCGTCGACATACCGCAGGGTGATCTCGTATTCGCTGCCGTCTTTCGGCGTGAACGGGAAATCATGCTTGTTGGATCGATCCCCGTCTATAAACGGTCCCATTGTCGGCGTTCCCGCAAACTCGGTATAGATGCCGAAGCAGGGCTTGCCTACACCTCTGAATCCCAGACTGCTCCCGTCTCCGCCCAGTTCATCGACACTGTGAGGTTGAACGGCGAACACCGTCCCTTCTCCCGGTTCACCACTACCTGTCAGGCGTAGACGGTAAGTCGTCACGAACTCCGATATATCAACTTTATGGGTATGCCACGCGGCGCCGGCCGATTCGGATTGATCGGGCGCAAGCCTGAGATATTTATTGTCCAGGACGGCGTCGCCGACAGTATGAAGGTTGTTGGCCGATTCAAATGATGGGTAGTTAATATCTCCTTCGGCGCTCCGTGCTTGAGCAACCATGCCAAACGCGTATTCTTCGATTTCCGCATTGTCTAAGGCCAACGTCAATCGCGCTTCATGCCGGCC
>CAZEMW010000532.1:0-3377 GCA_964513105.1 uncultured Fibrobacterota bacterium | reverse complement strand
TTCCTCCTCCTTATCGCCATTCATACGGCATTACGAAGGCCACTCCGAAACATCTATTCATGTTTTTCGGTCCCCGTACCTTCTTTGACGATCCACAGGGGCTGGCTACGGCAAAGATGGAGTCTCGTGATGACCCCGACACTGAATCCGACGACGATGAGGTCGTGGTCTACGGCGTGAATTCCGGTCGACATCAGATTATCTACAACACCTCAATGTGGGGACTGGATATCTACGGCAGAGAAGGGTCGGGTAAAGACGAGTTTCGCTATCCCCAAGGCGTTGCCTGTGATCCCAAGGGTAATGTCTATGTGGTTGATGCCGGAAACAACAGAGTAGTGCAACTGTTCAACCCGAAAAAGGAGGTTGAATGGGTGCGTGCATTCGACGGGAGTGGGGAAGGAAGCCCACCGTTCAATTCTCCTTCTCATGTTGCGCTTGATGAGGACGGCAATGTGTACATCACCGATACTGGAAACCGCCGTATCGTCGTTTGCAGCCGAAATGGAGAGTTCCTGAGACAGATACCGTCGAGCCCCGAAGCCGGTTTTTCGTTTGAGAACGGTCCGGTAGGCATCGCGGTCGGGGACGGAAGGAACCGCTGGAGTAATTATGATTCGGAGCGAGTCGTGTTTTGTCTCGATAAGGGCGGCAGGCGTCTTCGAAAATCAACGCTTTCAGGCCGCCTTCTGGGTACTACCGCTCTTCCCGCAAACCGGTCCGGCTTGTATGCCGCCACCGACTACTATCATAACGTCTGGATAACTGATAAAAACAATCACTGCATTCTTAAATATGATCATAACCTGACATTCCTCGACGAATACGGATCGCGCGGTAAAGATAAAGGCGAATTCATTGAGCCGCGAGGCATCGCTGTTTGGAAACGGTACGGACAGACGTTCGTTGCGGAAGAAAAGGGAGCCCAATATTTCTGGATGGGGACCGATATTGGTGACCATGGGCTCCGAAGCCTGGGAGAAAACCGGTATCGACTGCATCTTGACCTCAAATCTTTCAGCTTCGTTCAACTCCTTAAAGAATCCTCGGGCGACACCACTCGGATTTTCCCCAGAAAAAGGGTTTCATCCGGTGAAAACCATATCGATTTTACCTCTCACGAGGATCTCTCTGGTCGCCTGATTCTTCGAATCGAGCCTACATACTCTTCCTATACCTATATTTCTTGGGAATATCCCGTTTTCTTGAAGAAATAACGAGTATTTTTGTGACACTCGGGATAGTATTCGACGATTCCGTTCTGCCGGACTCGTTGCACCGGTTCTGTATCAGAATTAACCTGCGTTGTCATCCCGGAATGTTTCACCAGTTCAGCGAGGTTGGATAATGGAATTGAATGGAGCGGAGATTCAGAGAAAGGTACTACACGGCTTTTCCGGGTTGTTGGTACCCGCAATCATCTTGTATTCGCCTTCGTGGGCGCATGAATGGTTTGGACTTGGCCCGTATCGACAACCATGGCTCGTACCCTTTGTGCTCCTTTCTTTCTCACTCGCGATATTCGTCGTGGTTGAGTACGTTCGGCTACGGGGAGGGCCGATTCGGGAGTGGTTTAACCGGATGTTCGGCTCGATGCTTCGAGAAGAGGAATCGAGGAAAGTAACCGGGGCAACATACATTAATGCGTCCGCGGTCATCTGTACGCTTGTTTTTCAGGATGTCCCGGAGATCGCGGCCATTTGCCTTGCGTTGTTTATATGGGGAGACGCAGTTGCGGCTCTCGTTGGATTGAGTATTGGTCGTATTCGTATCGGCAAGAAGTCACTCGAGGGATCCATCGGGTGCTTTGTTATCTGTTTTGCCATGTTTTACGTGCTTTTCCCTCAGGCTCCCGGCCTTCTTGAGCCGTGGGGAGGGGGCGTGCCCGTTTGGATGGCGGCGGTGGTATCGCTGTGCATTACGCTTTTCGAGCTGTTTCCCATCAAGATGGGAGGGCGGATTGAGCTCAACGATAATCTCACCGTTCCGGTTATCACCGGTCTGCTCATGTGGTGGATCAGTTGAGCAACCGATTACCCGAGCCCGGTGGAAAAAACGCAACAGTTCCAAAACGCTGTACTTTTTCTCTCTGCCGGTGCGTCTTTAATATTTTGGGGGTGTGCTCTCGCTAACCCCTTATTGTATAATACTATATTGAGCTTAATTAACATCCCCTGGTGTGGTAGACTCGGATTCGGGTGGGTCCCGCAGCCGCTTTGATTGTCCGGCCGGGCTTCGCCCGGCCGGAACGTCGGGAAGGACTTTCATCCCTTCTTTTGCAGCGCGACTTCGTCCGGCTCGAACTCGAATGCATGGGACGATTTCCCTGCACCGCATCGGAATACAAAGTAAACACGTCTGCGGACAGGTGAGTTTCTCAATGAACCACACTGAAGGCAGATCTGAGTACCCGCGGGTATTTGGAATTAGGCATATGCAGAGCTGCGCATGAACAAAATCATTCGGCTCCTGATTCTCGTAACCCTGATATTGTCGCAGGCGGGATTCGCACGTACCGGCTTTGCGGTCTTGCCGTTTGCCGACCTTTCCGAAGATTCACTGGACGCCTGGTACGCCCATTCGGTAACCGATATCGTCTACCGTTCATTGCGGCTCGTCGATCAGGCCCAGGTCTGGGAACCCGTGTACCTCCGCCTGGCAGATTCCCTTTCCCCGAAGATGCTTCATGACAGTGTCCTGCTTGAGCATGCACGGCGATGGAACTGGCAGTTCGCGGTCGGAGGACTGGTCAAAGCCGACAACGATTCAGTTACCGTACGGGTGCGTCTGGCCGGAATCACCGATGAAGACATCCGAAGAAAGGAACTGGTCAAGGTCTGCGCCAGAGACAAACATTTTTCTCAGGTCACGGAAGCCGTGTTGAGCGTAATGGCTCTTGCCGGGATTACACTCGACGCGAACGACACCGCCGCCATACGTAAACTGGTTTCGCAGAGCCCCGATGCCTATCCGGTGTATGCGTCGGGGTTTGGGTATGAACTGAAGGACCGGAACAGTCTTGCGGTCTCGGCGTACGAATATGCGGTTTCTATCGATCGTTCTTTTTCACCTGCCCACTCTCGGCTTGCGGGACTGTATGCCCAAAGCGGCAAACTGGAGTCCGCGGCTCTCCACTACCGCGAAGCGTCTTCGATGTCACGAGAATCCCCGATTGAAATCGGTCGGTATGCCCATTTTCTTGTCGAATACGGAGCAGATGGAGAAGCGGAATCGTATCTTTCGTCGAATTCGAGTATCCTGGAGCTCAGTGCTGAAGGAATGGCGGCCCAGGGGCTTCAATACTTGAAATCGGGTGAATACGAACGCGGTATTGCGGCAATGACGCGAGCGGTATCGATGGGCCCCGTGGATTTGCA
>CAZEMW010000531.1:2464-3379 GCA_964513105.1 uncultured Fibrobacterota bacterium | reverse complement strand
CTACGAAGCGATTCCATTGCAAATCAATTGCTCCGCCGAAAATGGCAATATCGGCTGCGTGTCCGCCCCACTCTATTCCGATATCCAGGGCGGTTTTCGTCCCTTGAGAATTCTGAACCACCCTTCGCGGCCATACCGGACCGATTTTGACCCCGAACATGCCGGCTTGTGTCGCCGTGGTCGTGAGAATGCAGAAAAAAACGTGCGCCGCAACCCGGCGTCGGATTATACTCATACCTATACCTCCGAATAGAATAAGAAAACCGAATCTTGAGAATACCAATCCCGCGGGGCAAACGTGCATCTCGCGGCAGAGTGAACCGGAAGAATTCTGCCCCCGAATCGACGCAACAGGCCTCCGGTGAATAAAATAGTCTTCGAAACGCATTTAGTACATGAAGTGGTGGAATCTATTCACATCCGCATCTCATATTTTGTCGAAAAGAGGAATATTTGACTCGTTCTTTTGGGGTGCCGATATGAAAAATGTCATTTACTTTGTTGTGGCTGCAGTGATAGTCGCTTTTTCAACGGGATGCTATACCCAGTTTGCCGCCGTCGATCGCAGACCGCCCCCTCGAAATGTGCACTCCGAAGCTGATTCCGTTGCTCGGGTCGATACGGTAAGAGTCCGGGAACGGGAGGTCTGCCACTGGTATCGTGACTTCTGGGGACGACCCGAACTGCGTTGCTACCGCACTCATTACGATGCCGACTGGTATCACTACCACAATTATCCCTGGTGGTACGACGGATACGGTGTTTCGCGTCTGGATCATGGGTATGGATGCCATTGCCCGTATCATCGATACTACCACTCGAACTGTTCCTATTGCTGGGAATCCTGCGACAGATATTGCCACACGTGTCGCGATGATCACGACGATCCCATCCCAGCAAGGACTCCGGGCGGCG
>CAZEMW010000531.1:829-2454 GCA_964513105.1 uncultured Fibrobacterota bacterium | reverse complement strand
AACCGGCACAGGGTCTCGGGGAGGACAGCGTAGTTCCGAAGGGGGGAGGATCATAGTCGGCCCCCGCCCATCGTCGTCCGCCCAAAGTTCCTCCTCGGCCAGTCTTCCGAAAACAACGGTTGAGAAGAAGGATTCCGCACCTGCCACCGGTAATTCGTCGCAGTCCGACAGCACCGGCACCCGCAAACCGGCCCGTCAGCCGAGCCGACGATTCGGGAGGACACGGTAATGAGAACTCGCACGGCAATAATCAGTATTCTGTTCTTTTCCGCGACGGTTGTGCGCGCCGACCAGCCGCTTTTCAATGAGACGGTAGTCGGTGCGAGAGCGTTTTCGCTGTCCAACAGTTTTACTGCTCTCGCCGACGACTTCTCCGCAGTGTACTGGAATCCGGCCGGGCTGGGTTTTCTGCCGATACGACAGGTACAGTTTGGTGGGGGAGGGCTGCAGGAGCTCAATCAGACGCGATTCGACCGAAATGAGATTGAAACCCGCACTTCACGACTTCGTTTTGATCAAGCGGGGCTGGTACGGGCCGTCCCGACAAGCAAAGGAGGATTCGCTTTCGCGGCGGGTGTTGTGGCCCCGGTTGATTTCGATTACACCTACTCTTTCAAAGGACGGGATACTTTTCTTGGAGACCGGCGGGACGGATTCTCCTATGAGCTGAGCACGAGTGGGGATACTTTGTGGGACGCCTTGTATACCGGCGATACTCTCATGTACAATAAGGCCCATTTTCGTACTTTCGGCAATCTGTATCACATCCCGTTCAGTGCCGGGTGGCAGATTGCGCCTTCACTGTCATTCGGGGCGACCGTCGCACCGATCGTGGGCCGTGACGAACAGCTGATCAGGATTCATAGCCGGTTCGACGACCACAAAGAGTTCCAGAACAGCACCGAAGAGATCTCCCGGAGTTTTCGAGGCATTACCGCCCGGGGCGGACTTCTCTTTGTCTTTCAGGATCGAGTACGAGCGGGGCTCAGAATCGCACTGCCACAGTTGATTGCGCTTGATCAGGAGTATGTCTACGTTGATGAGGTTTCGCGAGCAAAGTTCCTTTTTGAAGACAATGCAACCATGATCACTCGGTGGTATGTAGCCGGGGGTATTGCGATCAAGCTTCCGTTTATAACTCTCTCCGGCGACGGTTCTGTGGGATCACCCTTTCCCCTTGCCGATGAAAGAAGCCTGCTTTCGCGGTGGAGAGGTCGAGGAAGCGTTGGTGTCGAGGTCCCGGTTCCGTTCACCCCACTGGTGGTCCGCGGTGGGTATTCACTGGCTCAATTGGATCCAACACCATACAAGCTGGAATGGGAAACCGGAGATCCGGAGGCTCTCAGCTATTTTGAGTCCGACGGATACGTACAGGGGGTTACCGGCGGTCTGGGCATAATGATTCAGGACAAGGCCATTCTTGAAGCTGCGTACGGCCGCCTGCGACGATCATTTTATGCCCATAACGACCACTGGAAAAACTCCCTTCATGATGATGTAACGTTTCATCGTGGATTGGTATCATTGTCGATTCGGTACTAGTCGACTTCCCGTCCGACAATAAACGAAGCGATTTTCCGATTTCTAAATGCCCGAGCCTGCGGTAGAGGATAGTTCGAAGATCA
>CAZEMW010000531.1:0-819 GCA_964513105.1 uncultured Fibrobacterota bacterium | reverse complement strand
GATCACCCGTGTCGCGGGGGCTTCGCCGGGCATGATGTGGCTCTGAGGAAAAGGCCATTTGGAGGAAATGCCTGTCGGCTCCACGGGGTAAGGCCTGACCTCTCCTTTAGTGTGTGGGAGGGCGATGAAGGATACCTCCGGATTGCGTGGCCTGATTATGAGGGTGCGCTGCTATCGTTTCAGACCCGACAGGTCACCAGTCTAAATGAGAGCGCCGACCAGCAGAACCGCCAACAACACTATCAGCGCAAAGAACAGCACTCGCGCAATGCCGGTGAGAGCGGTTTGTCGCTTGCCGAGCCCGAAAACCGCCGCCAATGCCGCTGCAATGAAAACCACAATGGCCCAGGTAATCATGGTACCTCCCGGTATCGTTCGGGGATTCTGATTGGAACTCCCAAGAGGGGAGCAGTCACAGCAGACTGCCGATCAGCATCACTGCAAAAACCACGATGAAAATAAAAAACAGAATTTTCGCGACGCCGGCAGAAGCTGAAGCTATCCCACCGAATCCGAACAAAGCCGCGATCGCTGCGACTACAAGAAAAATGATTGCCCAAGTAAGCATACCCAAACCTCCCTGCTTTGTGCATTCTCTTCGACTCAACGTAGCCGTGATCAACCATTTACGTGCTCTCACTAAGACGCTTTGGTCTTATCACGGTAATGGGATTCGATGCCGAGTCATGGCATTTCCCTCGGCCGAATGTGTATGCCAAAGAATAACGCAAAAGCCATGCCCTGGTTTGTGTTTGTCTAACCTGAACTGAGCGATTCTCTCGCGGAAAATGGCTAAATCTCATGGCCGATACGGGTTTC
>CAZEMW010000530.1:0-3382 GCA_964513105.1 uncultured Fibrobacterota bacterium | reverse complement strand
GGTTAGATCAGGATAGGCACCGAACAGATATCCACTATTACTTACTGATATTGGATAAAATAGCACGGAATCCTGCACCGTTTGGGGGCTCTTGTCCCATGTTCGCCAACTTCCCCCCGAATAGTGAAACAGCTTTCTATCCATGCCCGGGCTTCCCCCGTCATCAAAAGTGCGAATCGTGGTGATGTAAGGGTTGCCGGTGCCGGGCATGGCAAGACTAATGTGTTTGGAGCCCGCCGATGCGGGTACCTTTGCCAGTTTCTGCCATTGTGCATAGGAGAAGGTGACCGAAGCCGAGGCCGAACCGCCGTTGTTGTCGTACGCCGTGGCAGTGATGGTATTTGTTCCGACCGGCGCACCATCCCAACTCCAGATCCATCCCGAAGCCGCGGTAGCGGTTCCAAGCACCGACCCGAGCCTTTCGAATTCCACCTTATCCACTACCCCGTCCGGATCCGACGGATCAACTTGAAATGACACGGAGCCGGCCACCACGTCGCCGGATTTCGGCGAGGTGATCGAAACCGATGGTGGTTGGTTCACGGTATAGGTCACGGAAGCTTCGGAACTGATGCGGTGTGCATTCGCAACGGCCACCGCGCGGACTACGGCATCCGCAGTAAGCTTGAATGAACCCGTATACTCAGGTGAGCTGGTCGTCGGGGTAGTATTGTTTGTCGTGTAATGAATGGTAGCGCCGTTTGTCTCACAAGAGATACTGACCGTCACCTCATTTTGATACACTCCACCCGAAGGAGAAATCACCGGGTCGGAAGTCAATGGTTTAAGGGTGAAGTTGGCCCGTATGGTCGCATCTTCGTTGAGCGACACGGTCGTATTCCGGCTTTCGTTATTGACAATGGATGCATTCCCGGACACGACGCTCCAATCATCAAACAGATAGTCGCTCCCCGGATTCGCCACGATGTTCACCGATTCACCATGCTCGATCGTGACGTCTCCCGACGGCGACACGGTACCGGTTCCGGTTTTGTTTACGGTGAGCGTATATGTTTTCTTTTCGAACACTGCTCTGGGCTGCAGGCTACTCGTTACCGTGACGGTTTTGGTCGGGTTGCTTCCGCCGAGTCCGTTCTCCCAACGAACAAACCGATATCCCTCGGCGGGGTCGGCCGTAAGAGTCACCTCTTCCTCATAGGTGTAGGTACTCCTATCCGGTGATTTTCGGACCACCCCCGAGTTGGTTGGGGTCACCGAAGGTGTAATCTTGTAACTGTTCTTCTTGGAGAACACGGCTTCCACAGTGATATCCCCAACCACCGTGACAGTGGTATCGGTGGCCGTTCCCTGAAAGTCACCGGACCACCCGTCGAAATTGTATCCCGCGGCGGGTTCCACACTGAAATCTACCTGATCACCATAATAATGTGTATGGGTGCCCACCGACGGTTCCACCGTGCCCGAGCCGTCTATCTGCACTTTTATTGAGTAGGGTATTTTCTCAAAGGTGGCCGATACCTTATGAGACTCCCTTACCGTGAGAATTGCGGTCGAATTCGACCCTGCCGAAGAAACATCACCCCCCCAATTCTTAAACCGGTAACCTGTATTGGGTGTCGTCGTCAGGGTGACGTCCTGCAGATACTCATACGTCGGTCCTCCCGGGTCGAGGTTAACGGTTCCCTTCCCCGAAGGTGTGACGGTGGTCTTGATCTTAAAAGTGTCAATCTTTGCGAAGCTCGCGGAAACGGTCTTCGGTCCGTCCACAACCACCTCCGTCGGGTTCTGAGAACCTGAGGCGTCATTACCCCACGAAACGAACCGGTATCCAGTAGAGGGAACCGCGGTGAAGGAAACCTTCTCGCCATGAGGAATTTTGCCTTCCGGGCTCCGCGTGACGGAACCGCCTTCACCGGAATTGACTGTAATCGAATACTTTTTCGCCCGAAAGACGGCGGTAAAACTGTAACTGGTATCGACTGTCAAGGTGAACGATTCAGCCGTTATGGTTGAGTCCTCAGAGCGCCATTCAACGAATTCATATCCGGGGGCCGGACTTGCGGTGAAGGCGACTTCTTCAAGTCGCTCATATGAATTCTTGTCCGGATCGCGTGTCACGGATCCGGCATCCTTGGGTGATACCGATGTGACAACGGCATACTTATCTTTTTCAACGAACACCGCTTTTACATTCATGGAACGAGTAACGGAAAACGTAACCGGATTGTCCCCCGTGCCGTCGAGATCCCCGGCCCACCCGATAAAGTTGTACCCTTCGGCCGCTTCGGCACTCAGAGTCACTTCATCATTGTACTGAACGACGATTGAGTTTTCTTCCGGCGTTACCGACCCATTGCCTTCTTTCTCAACTGCGACCGTGTATGTTTTCTTGCTGAAGGCCCCGACAAGTTGGGCATTACCGTCTATTGTCAGCCGAATCGATTTCAGAGTAGATGTCGATGCCCCGGACCATGAGTCGAACTGGTACCCCTCCGCGGGCATCGCTTCTACGAGGACCTCCTCACCATAGGTATAGGTACTCTTCTGTGGATTGAGGGTGAAGGTCCCGCCGACCGACGGGTTGGCCGTGGTTGTAATGGTAAATGTGTCAATCGGCACAAAAAGAGCCGTCACATTCTTGTCGCCATCCACAAGAACCGATACAGAGCTATCTGATCCCTGTACATCTCCGCTCCACGCATCGAACCGATGTCCGCCGGCCGGGGTAGCGCTGAGTGATACGGTTTCTCCGTACACAGCATCAATTGGGCTCACCGGCAAGACAGAGCCGTCTCCTTCGATATCGACCGTGATTGTATGAGGGATCGGCTCAAATTCGGCAGTATACAATTTGCTTTCGTCCATTGTCACGGAAACGGAATCGAACGGCCCGGAAACATCACCGCTCCAACGTACAAAGCGAAACCCTTCCGCCGGCTCGGCCTTGAGCTGAACAGTTTCATTCAGATCGTAGCTATCCTTTGATGGTGAAGCCGATACGGTTCCCGCACCTTCGGGTGCGACTGATCCACTGATGGTACGCTTCCCAATTTCGGTAAAAGAGGCTGTTATTTTTGCCGAATCCCGACTAACCGTCACCGTGACAGGATTCGTTTTGCCGGTTACCACACCGGTCCACCCGTTGAATACATACCCGTCCGCGGGCTCGGCACTCAGATGAATCGACTGCCCGGCCTCAACCTGAATCTCCGCCGGCGCCTGGGTTGGGTTCTCCTGCCCCATCAGCACAGTGCCGGCTCCAGTCTTGTTTACCAGAAGAGTGTAGGTGGACCTGGCAAAAACGGCTTTGATGGTCAGGGATGAATCGATGACCAGACTCCGGGAGGGTTCAGTTCCGCTGATGTCACCCTCCCACCCTATGAAAACGAATCCCGGGTTGCCGGCGGCAACAACCGCAACC
>CAZEMW010000529.1:0-3384 GCA_964513105.1 uncultured Fibrobacterota bacterium | reverse complement strand
TCGAGTCCCCGACTAGTATCAATACCGCGTCGGGAGGAATCGCACTCAGGAGATGCTGCATCAGCATCAAATCGATCATGGAGACCTCGTCTACAATGAGGACGTCGAGATCCAGCGGGTTTTCCGTTCCTCGCGCGAACCAGGACCCCTCCTTGCGAGGCCGATACTCGAGAAGGCGGTGAATGGTTTTGGCGGAAAGGCCGGCCACTCCCCCCATTCGCTGAGCCGCGCGGCCGGTCGGTGCGGCCAGAACCACTCGACGCCGCTGCTCGCGAAAGCGTGATACAATAACATTCAGGGTGGTGGTTTTCCCTGTTCCCGGCCCGCCGGTGAGAAGCAGCATTGCTCCTGAAACCGCTGTCTTCACCGCCTCGATCTGAAGTGGATCGCCCTTCCAGCCGGTCCTCGAGGAGTAGTCACGGACCCAACGCTCGAACTCCGCATCAGACGATTCGGCCCGGCGGCTCTTTCCCCGCATAACACGTTCCGCGATCATCTCGGCCACACGCACTTCCGCCCAATAGTACCCCGGCAGATATGTACGTTCCTCCTCCGAAATGACAGCCTTCTCATTGATCGCATTGTCGAGGCTGTACACCACCAGTTCATCCGACACCCCGAGAAGCATGCCGGCTTTTTCGGTTAGTTCGTTTCGCGGGAGGTACACATGACCGTCCCCCACCCCCTCTTTGAGGACGTGTATGATACCTGCGCGGATCCTTCGATAGGATTCTTTTTCGTACCCCAGCTTCTCCGCAATAGCATCCGCTTTCTTGAATCCCACTCCCCAAACATCATCTATAAGACCATACGGATTGGCGGAAACAGCCTCCTTTGCCTTATCACCATAGGCTTTGTAAATCTTTCCGACCATATTCACGGTGATACCGAATTCCTGGAGGAATAGCACCAGCTCCCGCAGATGCTTCTGCCGATCCCATGCAGCCGAAATCGTTTCGGCAGTCTTCTTTCCGATTCCTTCGACCTCACGAAGCCGCTCAGAATGGTGATCCAGAATATCAAGGGTATCTTTGCCGAACGCCGCAATGATACGTTCTGCGCGGACTTGTCCGATGTTCTGAATCAACCCGGAGCTCAGAAGCATGTAGATTCCCTTGGCGGTAGTCGGCCGAACAAATTCATAGCCTTCCACAACCAACTGAGGCCCGTACCGAACATGGTTCTCGAAACGCCCACGTACCTTTACGGACTGCCCCCGCTCAACAGTCGGCATCGTACCGACGCAGGTGTACCGTCGATCCGAATCTTCGCACTGAAGCTTCAGGACGGTATAGCCGTTCTCCTCATTTCGATACGTGATATCGGTAACAATTCCCTGGGCGTTGTTATCCATGAACGAATCTCGAGATTTTTAGCGGTTCCCTGTTCGAAACCCAATCATCCACCGCGCAGCGCGATCTCCGTTGCCCCGACTATCCGATCTTCTCAAAGACGCCGCACCACCATTCTTCCAAAGTGCTCTCGTCCGTAATTTCCAGACCGAACTCAGCGGCATTCTCACATGCCTGGAGCCGCTCGCCGGACAGAAGTCCCGACCAGATCAGAGTACCACCAACGGGGAGCGATTTTCTGCATTCAGGCAGCAACGGGTTTGACTTGTTCATCAGCATATTCATTACGATGACATCGACCCGAAAATCGGACCGAAGCGCCTCCAATGTTGCTATGCAGAAGGCGGCGCGTCCAAACTTTCGGTTGGCGTCACGATTCTCTCCCAGGTTCTCCAAACAGTCGGCATCGATTTCGATTCCGATACAGTGTTTCGCTCCCAAATGGCCGGCGTGAAAGCAAAGAATTCCCGATCCGGTTCCAATATCGAGCAACGATGACGATTCTATCCTTTCCGCATGCCGCTCCATGGCGTGTGCCACCAGACGAGTGGTTTCATGATGGCCGGTTCCGAATGCCATCTTTGGTTCAATGACAATCCACACCCCACCCGTCTTTTCGGCTGGAGGCAACCATTCGGGAGAAACGACAACATTCTCGGTCAGTTGTGCAGGCTTCATGGATTCACGCCAGTTCGCCAACCAGTCTTTGTGCTCGACCGCAACCACGCTGGTTGAGATTCCACCGTCGATACGAAGCACTTCATCGCGTACGGCGAGAGCCTCGGTTTTCGAAGAAAAATGGCATCGAAGTGTCCATCCGGAATCCTTTTCTTCTTCTTCGCATCCGAGCATCCCATGAAGATACCCCAAAGCCGGAACAATCTCACGCACTTCGTCGGGGGCCGCCGTACAGCACAGGCAATAGGTAGGATTCACGATAACGCCTTTTTTCTGAAGATCTCAACTGTCCGGTTCGATTTCGACGAACTACACTCTTGGGCTCAAGTAATATTCTTTGAACGCCTGACGGCGCAGAACTCTCCGCACATGCTGCACAGAGATTGATCGGTATCCGGAGGAAGAGAGTTTCGGTAGGCGCGCGCTTTTTCCGGATCGACGCACAGAGATATAATTTTATCCCACTCAAGATTCACCTTCGCCTCGGAAATTCGGCGATCCCAGTCGGCCGCTCCCGGGTACCCTCGCGTGATATCGGCTGCGTGTGCTGCAATTCGTGAAGCAACTACTCCTTCCCGCACATCATCGACCGAGGGTAGGCGCAGATGCTCCGCGGGAGTAACATAGCAGAGGAAATCCGCGCCTGCCATACCCGCAAGGGCGCCCCCGATTGCGCCGGCAATATGATCGTACCCCGGAGAGATATCGGTCACCAGCGGCCCAAGAACATAAAAAGGCGCATTATCGCAGAGACGCTTCTGAATCTCAATGTTGGTGGTCACCTGGTTCAACGGCACATGTCCGGGACCTTCGACAAAAACGCCGACATCCCGCGCCCGAGCGCGTTTAACCAGTTCACCCAGAATGGTGAGCTCTTCGATCTGCACTCTGTCTGTGGCATCATGCAGCGCTCCGGGCCGGAATCCGTCTCCCAGACTTACGGCAACGTCGTACTCGGCACAAATATCAAGAAGCCTGTCGTATTCTTCATACAGCGGATTCTCTTTGCCGTTCTGATGAATCCATTCCATCATAATAGTGCCCCCCCGGCTAACCGCTCCGGCCAGACGACGCACTTCTTTGAACCGTTCAACGCTTTGACTGGTTACTCCGCAATGAAGCGTCAAGAAATCAACTCCCTGTCGGCAATGCTCCTCCACCACCTCAAACATTTCGTCACCGGTCAGCTCAAGAACCGATTTTCCTTTTTTCCTGGCAACATCCGCCATTTCATAAAGAGGAACCGTGCCCACGACGCAGGGACACCTTTTCAGCAGCTCGGTCCGAATGGCCCCAAGATCTCCCGCGGGTCGCGTAGACACATCTGACGCTGCCGACGACTCGTCGGGGGGGG
>CAZEMW010000528.1:0-3391 GCA_964513105.1 uncultured Fibrobacterota bacterium | reverse complement strand
ACCATATGCGGTAAAGTGAAAGTAATCGGCGCTTCCCAGAATAGCTACCGAGATTGAAGCGGCAATTGGCATGTGCCACCAACGGGGCTTTATGGTTGCCCGGGCATCGGCTCTTCGTTTCATTCTTCCGCGGACTGTCAGCGGACGGTTGTAGAACAGGGAGAACACGCGATGTTCAAGCAACGCACCGGATTCTCCAAACACCGGGACAATGTGAACCGCCTCTGTTGCCCAGTGAGCCGCCATGAAACGAGCGAGGGTCGGGTAACGATACGTCATTTGAATTGGGAACGCAAGATACCCGACATATTTAAAGAATCCCAGAAAAACGGCGATATTGTAGTCCTTGAAATTTCGCTCACGGATCACCAGGTACACCACATACAGACCGCGAGCCAGCGATCCCGGAGATATCGGCACAATCTGGAATGCCGCGATAATCGCACCCGCGGTGGCCCATGCCTGAGCGGTCGGTATTTCGGGGTTGTTGAGCAGGTATATTCCGGCGATGATCAGTGAGACCAGTTGGGTGACCGGTGCCGTGCATACGTGCACCGCCAGACTTTTTAGATATTTCTGAATGTAAGGTTCTTTTATGCGCGAAAGAATCACTTCGGCGTCTTCACTGCTGATGATGTGTTTCTTCCTGCCATTCTCTACCATCTCCCGCATCCATTGCTCACGAAGGTCTGCGTTGAAATAGAGCTTTACCGGATGGACAATCAGTCCCGATACGGTCGCTTTTACCTGTTCCCAATCGGTGGAAAACCGGTGCAGGCCTACGGGCAGGAAAGAAAACGGCAGATGAAGCAGATAGCGGCCGGGCGAATGTGCAATTTTTTCGGCTTTATCCGCCGAAATTCGTCCGTCGCGATGCCAGTCTATAACGGCTTCGATACGCTTGCCGTGCAGCGCGGAAAGAAGATACCGAAAGTCTGTCGCACAACTCAGATAATGGCGGCGTTGGACGGAGTTTCCCCAGAATTTTCTTATGAATGCTCCCAGAAAAGGGATTAGGCCGACAAGGGACAGCAGAGTAGCTTTCCACGGCTTTGCCCTCAGTTTCCGCTCGTGCTCCTCGTCGATAGAGTTGCCCGTGCGCCATCCGGTGACCGCGGAAGCATTGATGGTGCGCCATAGTTTTCGGTCATAGAGCAGCCGCACGTGGTTATGGGTAATGTCAATGAGTGAATTTCGATAGATCTCTTCATCGCGTTGCAACTCGGCAAAAAGGTCGAGCATATCCTCGTACTGTTCAGAATGCTTATCGATGAATGATTTGAGTTTGTCCAGGTCGCCACGGTCGAATTGTACCAGACTACCTCTTCGCAGTCCCTTCAGTATCAGGAGTATATCTCCCGGGCTCATCGGGAGAAACGGCAGGAGAGTGAGCCCGGCACGAAAATCGACGGCGGTGAGGCCGTTTTCGGGACTGTCGTTGGTGCAGGTGCGTTTCAGGCAGTTGGGCTGACTTTTCCAGGTTGTCCATTCATACTGGCGTGCGAATTCATACGCACCGAGTTCATCAAGGAGCTTCACGAAATCATTCATGAAGGTCTTCTTTGCACGGTACTCGGGGGAACCAAGAAATGCCGTTTCGACCGGCTTGCCACGTTCCCACTTGTCCATCAGGTCCATGCGGTCGTTCACTTCAAGACGCCAGGTGCGACCGTCGACCCAGTTGCTGATCTCGCCACAACTGCCGAGAGCATGGTCGACAAACGTTGCATGAACGTCGTTCACCGACAATTCGTCACCAAATTGAAGTGCCGCGGCCTTTCGAATGAACTTCTGCCAGATCGCTCCCGAACGGGCCGCCGCCGGGTTGGTCTGAAGCTGAAACGGGCCTTGGAAGCCAACCGCATAGAGGGCATTGCGGAAAAATAGAGAAAACCCACTCGGGGGAATAAGCACCTTCAAAGCGTACGTTTCACCGATCACCAGGCCGGGAATCGCCGGGCCCGATCTATCAAGAACCCGGACCCGATACACCTGTCCGGCGAACCCCCCACCGACAAATTTTTCCACCGTAAGCGTGACTCGGCTCAACGAGTCCTTGTCCGTTCCGCCTCCGACGGCTTCCATCTCATAGGTCAGCTCGTCGCCGGCGTCATAATGAGTGATGCGCATCGGACGGTGCAGGTTTAGACCTGAGAATTGTTGTTGAAGTCTCTTACACGTCTCGACTGAATAGGTAGTACTCATGGTATTCTCAATGTTTCCCGTGTTTAGGCTGTTCAGGGCGCCGTCTGTTCGGTTGCTTACAAAAAAGTGCTCCATCCGATTAGGTGGACGAGCCATTCTCTGGTATAGGATCTCACCGGCTCTCTTCCTGTTGAGCCGCCCTTCCGAAATGACTCGACTGAATATAGTATTTTAAATTACGGCTCCCGAACTATCCATCCGGGAAAGCAAACTTTTCCTATTCTTATCCACCTTTTCCCGGTAGAATCAGAGTATTCTGAAACACTCCACCTCAAAATGCCGTAATGCGTTTGAGTGAGCTGTCCGGTATTTGCGGACTACAGTTAAATAATACGATTTTCCCCCGGGAAACAACCTATCCTTCGGAGGATCCCGTGACCGAAAGGCTTTGGGCGCCCTGGCGCAGTCAATACATTCAGGGCGTCGACAACGATAATGGGTGTGTGTTCTGTTCCGGCCCCCGAAAAGACAAAGAACATG
Source organism: uncultured Fibrobacterota bacterium (assembly GCA_964513105.1). Lineage (GTDB taxonomy): Bacteria > Fibrobacterota > Chitinivibrionia > Chitinivibrionales > CAYFVL01 > CAYFVL01. The sequence continues at coordinate 706 of CAZEMW010000528.1, read as the reverse complement.
ATCGCGACAATCTCATACTGTATCGCGGTGAAGAGTGGTTCGTATTGATGAATTTGTACCCCTACAACAATGGACACCTGATGGTTGTCCCCTACCAACACACCAGTACGCTTTCAGACATCACCGAGAACACCGCCATGGAAATGTGGCGATTGCTCAAGGTGTGTCGTCGGATACTGAGCGAAACGTTGCGCCCGGAAGCGTTCAACATCGGGATGAACCTCGGTCGAACGGCCGGTGCGGGGATTGATCAGCATATTCACATGCACATTGTCCCTCGGTGGAATGGTGACACAAATTTCATGCCGGTAGTAGGAGAAACAAAAATCATATCACAGGACCTGTGGGAAACATACGATCTAATGCGACCGCATTTCCACCAAAACCCTGAAAGGCCGGCGCCCAAAGGATAATTATTCAAGGAATTCCCGGTACCCCCCGGCTTGGGCTATGCTCAGCCGGCGGTTTGGATAGTCGAGTGTTTCGGAACCGGTAACGGATGTCCGGTTCCGAAATACCCGATTTCCCATATCGCCCCGTTCAGCGAGCGGAAATCCGGCCATCGATCGTACCGGTCATCGATTCCACCGGTCATCGATTCCGCCGGTCATCGATTCCGCCGGTCATCGATTCCACCGGTCATCGATTCCACCGGTCATCGATTCCGCCGGTCATCGATTCCACCGGTCATCGATTCCACCGGTCA
>CAZEMW010000527.1:0-3392 GCA_964513105.1 uncultured Fibrobacterota bacterium | reverse complement strand
GGAGTACACCACTCGTTAGCCGAACCGTTGTTGGGCGGCTCCCGCAGCTATCAATATATCCTGCTTCCCGGCGTATATTTAGTGCCTGTCAGAAAACGCTCGAAAAACCGCGAGGGCACTTCGGCTGCGCTCACTACTTCGCATCTCGACCTTTCGGCCTCTCTCAATGCAGCGCTCCGTTCGATGAACGGGAGTTTTGGAACAGGCACTTTTTGTTACTCAACTTGTATAACGTATCGCAGTAGAAAGCTGTTTGCCTGCTATGCACCCGTTCCGAAAAAGAAAAAATAACGGCTTTTCCCTGCATGCCCTGGTAGCGTATCTTCTTTTGGCGGGAGGACCTTCGAACGGTTCGGCCGGCCTTCCACAACAGAAGCTAAACTGGGAGCTATTGTCGGCTCGTGATACCTTCGATTTGTTTATGCAGGGAAAACTGGTTGGCCGCCAAATCCATCGTTGTCGGCTTGATTCGGCGCGGGGCCGGGTCGTTACCGCCCTGGAATTCACTGTCTCCGGCGGCTCTTCGGAAATGATTGTAAATGAAAATCGAGAGTTTGATCTGCGGGGGGATCTGGTCCGTGCCGAGCAGGAGCTTTCCGGGACGGGCGGCGCAACGAGGTGGGAGTTGGATTGCTCGGACCCGGACGAGTGTGTGCTGACGGTCTCAACAGCAGGCGTTCCGCATAGTCGTCCGATTCAACCCGTCAACGATCATCTCAGGACGGAATTGCAGATTAAGACGGCGATTTTGGACCATTCTATTGAAATTGGCATGATATGGCGGGACACCACCTTCGATCTTGTGTCTGCCTTTCCCGTGATTGTTCAAACCGAGTGCATTGCGCTTCCCGGACCGACAAATCCCGGGCGATATGTCTTTGTGAATAGAGACAATGCAGTTCGCAGAGAAGAACGATGGGAAGTGGATACACTGGGCAGGACGGTGGTTCAGGAAATTGCCTCGCTCTATACGGCTCGACGAATCGGTACCTCGGACAGTACGGTTCAATCTGATACCGAATCGGGTGAGATACTGACCGAGATGCATACCGTCCCGGTGAAATCCGCTCCAGGCGGAGATCGGGCGATTCTGCTTCGAATTGCCGATGGGGAACAGCTTCCGAAGTCGGTTCAATCATTCTATCGTAAAAAGTCGAATACCTATATCCTCGATGCACCGGGCGCTCGGTGTCGAGAGCACTCCTTATCGCGGCGCATTGATTCCTCGAAAACCGGGGCAACACCGGTGATGCAGTCCGATGACCAAAGAATCAGACAACTGGCAATGAAACTGACTGATTCGACAAGCAGCCGATGTGAAAAGATCAATGCCTTGAACGGGTATGTGTACGATCACATAGAAAAACGAAACGTCGCGACCTTTTCGAGTGCTCTTGCAACCCTTGAAAAGGGCTTTGGGGATTGTGGAGAACATGCGGTGCTGCTTGGAGCTCTGCTGCGTGCTGCGGGGATTGAAGCGGAAATTGTGTACGGGCTGGTCTATATTCGGAACAAACAAGCGTATCTGTATCATGCCTGGGTCTTGATTCCGGGGGAGGCGCCTCTTTTCAGCGATCCGGCCCTGGGACGGTTTCCCGCGATTACCGGGTATGTACCTCTGGTCGTCGACAACACGGGAGAAAAGCTGGTTCAGCTTGGGGCATTGATCGACAGGGTCGCAATCGAGCACGTGCAGACTGCAGAACTGAACAAACAGGCAGCCCCTTGATGTGGTATGTCACAAAAAAGTATCTTTTTAGCCTGTGCGAAAATGATTCGGAGTGTAGCGCAGCCTGGTAGCGCGCTTCGTTCGGGACGAAGAAGTCGGAGGTTCAAATCCTCTCACTCCGATATAATTTGCTCAAAGGGGTTCTTGACCAGGGAACCCCTTTGCTGTTTATACCCGGCGAGGTCGTCGGATGAAACGATATATCCCTCAGTCTCCCTATCAGCTTGAGCTGATGGAATACCGGCGAATCGAAGAGCATATTCGGCGGGTACCGGCGTTGCTTCTTCCGGTGTCCGGGCTCTCTCCAATGGGAACGATTCCGGTGGGTGCGGAATTGCAGTGCAGTATGGCCGTTGCCGACAAGCTGTCAAAGGAATACCGTATCATTTCGACACCACCTGTTGCTTTCGCCCAGGGAGCCTGCTTTCAGGGGTTTGGCGGATGCGCCGGCGTGCTTCCCAATCATACCCGGATGATGATAAGAGATCTTCTTAAAGGGTGGGCACTTCAGGGGATTACCCATTTCTTCATTGTTCGCTCGGCATGGCCGCTCCCTGAACAGGTCTCTCCCGTCGCCGGAAAGCTTCGAAACCGTCTTCCCGCTATTGAGTGCCATGTATTGGATTGGCGTCGAGACCCGGGCATTCGCAAAGTGGTTGCCTCCCATAGTTCCTCTACTGATGATCCTCGTGCGGAGTTGGCTGTAATTCAGTTGCTGAGAGCTTTGGGGCTCGAACAGCGGAAAAACCCGGAGTTTTTGTTGGAGGAACGATTGCAGTTGGGAAGCATAACCGCCTGGAAAAAAGGTGGCCGCGATCCCCGGACGCTTAGAATGCTGTCGCCGGGGGGGAGCCTGCTTGCTCGAAACAATTCGGTTGGTCCGACGGAATGGGGAGCCGAGCTGCTGGAAACTATATTGGAACGATTTGGAGAGAAGATACGGGCGTGTGGATTCGGAAGCGCTGTTCCCCCCGGATCCAAACAGGCAAAGGATGCACATGGTAACGATTGATCGGATTGCTGAAAAGGTGCTGAAAAATGGACTGAAGGTGATATGCCTGAGGAAAACCGGTGCACCAATCGTCGCCGTGCAGGTGTGGTATCGAACCGGAAGCGCGAACGAACACCCCGGAGTTCGCGGAATATCGCATTTCGTGGAACACATGATGTTTCGCGGAAGTGAAAATGTTGGTCCCGAAGAACACGCTCGAAGAATCAATGAAGTCGGCGGAAGCTGCAATGCGTTTACCGCGGAAGACATCACAGCGTTCATAAATGCGGTTCCCTCCGAGCATCTCGATTTGGTGCTCCAACTGGAAGCCGATCGTATGAAATGGCTCACCTTCGATGCAGATATACTGGAGACTGAGCGCCGAGTCGTGGTGGAAGAGTTTCACACCTACATGAACAATCCTCCGGCCAAAGCGTTCCTTGAGTTTCGGTCTGTCTTCTACCGCGGACAGCCCTATGAAGTGAGTCCTCTCGGAGACCTTGAAAGCATTCAGGGAATCACCGTCGAGGACTGCCGTCGGTATCGGGATCGATGGTATACTCCCGATAATGCAGTGATGGTGGTGGTCGGTGATGTACGGTCTGAAGATCAGGTGTTTTCATCTGTCGAAAGGTGGTTCGGATCTATCAGGAAGAGCCCCTCGAATCAAAA
>CAZEMW010000526.1:0-3397 GCA_964513105.1 uncultured Fibrobacterota bacterium | reverse complement strand
TTTCGGAATAATCCCGTTCCCAGTCGGCCCGGATAAATGTTGGAGCAATTCGTTTTCTTTTGCGTCTGCTGATAAACCTCACGACATCAGCCGCTCGAGTGCCGTCATTCCCCAGCGCAGCATTGAACGACCCGGGCGTAGACAGTACATTACATAAAACGGTGAAATTTGGATACTTGTCAATACGCTCGAACAGAACAGGACGACGGGAGGTCCTCGCGATTTCTCCTAATTCGTATTTCCAGTTGACCGTATCCGAAACACGATATAGTATGCCCTCTTTATCCAATTTCTCCACGAGCGATTGCATGCGCGGTTACCTCTTTCTCGAGCTCGCAGGCGGCTTCGTTAATTTCCCGGACGGCGGAGACGCCCTGCATGAATGCATCTTCCATCGAGGTATATTCCCAGGCCCCGAAACGTCCGACACTGAGAATACCGTTTTGCGCCAGATACTCTTCTATGAGGCGAAGTGAAGTCTGTCTGGCCTTGTTGAAGATAACATATGCGTACGGGATGTCGATGATCTTCACTGCCGGTATTGGATGGTCTTTCCGAAGGATACCAATTGTTTTAAGGTCGGCAATTGATTTTTCAAGAGCGTACTCCTGATCGATCCCCTCTTCCGGATCATAAGCAATTTCAAGGTAGATAGACCCACATCCCGGGGGAGCGACAGTATCCGAAAACGCCGAGGGGAATCCCACCCGATGAAATATGAACTCCGGTTCCGGCACATATATCCAATGACGCCCGCCCCCCGGGTCCCCTTCGACTCCCAGATTAACATTCAGTACCGAGACATGAGAAAGGGCTCGAGCCGCTTCACGAATTCCCTCCGGGGCATGCTTCATCGACTCAATGAGCAACGGAAGCGGTTGTGTGGAGAGCAAATAATCATACGTTTCTTTTCTACCCCGGGAAGTCGCGAGTGTTCGTTTTTTCTCGTCGACCGTGATTATCGATTCACCAAGCCGTGGAGTTTTCAACCCCTCGGCCAGACCACGCACCAAAGCTTCCGTCCCGCCCTGCGCAGGGTAATAAAAGGTGGAGTTATACCCCAGATGCGCCTCATCGGTTGAAAGCAAGCCCTGCAACAAGAGTTTCAGATCCGAGGAAGGCACAAATCGGCCGACACAATCGGGAGTAAGCTCCTTTGGGGATCGTCGATACAGTTTGGTATTATACGGTACCATGAAGTGTCGGGCGATCCCGGATCCAAAATAGTGCATTATCCAGTCGTAAAACGTCTCGATACGCGGCACATCATTAGCAAATGACTGTCGCGCAAACTCATATACACAGTCAACGATCACGTCCGGAGGCAGGCCTCGTAGATTTGCCTGAAAAGGATACTGGGTAAGCACTCCTTTTGAGTAGATCCAGGCACTTCGGGTGCGCTTTACAAGATTTGATCCAATCCGCCGATGCACAAGGTCTTCAAAATACTCGGTCCGGAAATGAAGCAAATGCCCGGTATAGTCAAAGAGGAAACCGTTCTCGGCCTCCGTTCTGCACAGCCCGCCGAGTCGCGATTCCTTTTCGTACAGTCGATAATTCTTTTTTGACCCATCCTGCTCAATTTCGTGAGCCGCACCGAGTCCGGCCATTCCCCCACCAATTATTGCCACATGCGTCATCTGCTACTCCCCTGGATTCTCTCTACCGATTGTCGATCCAACGGCGATGCCGTTTCGTTCCACTTTTAGACGTACTATTTCTTCATACAGACTCTCAAGACTCCGAGTGAACTTCTCGGGATGGAAATCCTGGAATGCCAGGCGTTGACCGTTCCGTCCCAGTTTTTCGGCCAGGGGCTTGTCGGTAAGAAGAGTAATCAGCGATTCCCCAAGTCGTTCATGATCCCCGTACGGCACCAGATATCCGGTTTCTCCATCACGCACAAGCTCAACGCTCCCTCCTACAGCCGTAGCCACAACCGGGAGCGCCGAAGCCATAGCTTCAAGAATGACAATCGGACACCCTTCGGTTCGTGAGGGAAGAACAAACATGTCGGCTTCGGCAAGCGCTTCAAAAGAATTTGGTGCGTATCCCGCAAAACGAACCATTTCATTCAGCCCGAGAGAATCCACCTGTTTCTTCAGCCCCTCCTCCAGGGGCCCGGTCCCGACAAGTGTTAACCGCACGTCGGGAACTCGTGCATGAACATTCGACATCGTATCCAGAAGGTACGGGAGGCCTTTTTCTTCAGATAGCCTGCCGACAAAACACACATCCTTGCCCGCCGACTTTTTCTTTTTTCTTTTTACTCGAGAGTACTTCTCCAGATTGAACGGAGGATAGACGACTTCAAATGCGGGATCCGATCGACCCGCCGACCATTCGTCGCGAATGTACTTCGAGGTCACAACATACCGATCAACGTGCTTCAGCATCATACCGACCAACGGCTGTATTGCGCGATCCCGCAGTCGCTTCACGGGTGACGGTGCCGTGTCTTTCAACGTCATCTCGGTGGCAATAACGCCGGGGACTCCGGACTGCTTCGCGGCAAGCGTCCCATACAGGTTCGCTTTCAGGACATGCGTCTGTACAATATGCGGTTTGTATTCCCTGAACAGCTTCACCAGGGCGGTATATTGCTTCACTTCATTTTTCATCCCGCCGGGAACGTCCATACAAAGGATTGTTCCCCCCAGGCGTTGGAACTCCCGTGAGAAATCACTCTCCCGATGTTCGTAAACGCCAACGGCCAACTCATAGCGGGATTGGTCGAGGTTTCGTGCCAGAATGGTCAGAATCTCGATTAAACCGTTATAGACATTGAATGATTTGTATATGTGGAGTATTTTAATCTTTTCCATAACGGATTCCCATCCGGCTATACGGTAAATGTCACCCTGACCGCAAAAGTCGAGCCAATTCCTTCGCATAGTAGGTGATAATGATGTCGGCGCCCGCTCTTTTCATCGCGGTGACCATCTCATCAAGCACCCGACGCTCATCGATTCTCCCCTCCTGCGCGGCAGCCTTCATCATGGCGTATTCCCCACTGACGGAATACACGGCCAATGGTCGACGAAAGCGTTCCTTTGCCCGATATACCACATCGAGATGCATCATGCCGGGCTTCACCATAACGATATCCGCACCTTCTTCTATATCCATTTCAATCTCTCTGAGCGCCTCCTCAGCATTTCCGAAATCCATCTGGTGGGTTTTCTTGTCCCCGAATGTTACCACGGAATGCGTCCCTTCTTTGAAGAAAGGATCGAACAGTGCAGAGGCGTACTTTGCCGAATACGACATAATTGCGGTCGATGAGTGCCCGGCCGCATCGAGCCCTCGACGAAGTGCGGCAATCTGCCCGTCCAGCATGGCGGCCGGGGCGACGAGATCGGCTCCGGCATCGGCCTGACTGACCGCAACCTTGGTC
>CAZEMW010000525.1:0-3400 GCA_964513105.1 uncultured Fibrobacterota bacterium | reverse complement strand
ACGGGCTCTGTCCTTTACCCCCATGCATTACTGCCATGCCGGGAGAACAAAGACAGAAGAAAGAGATTTACAGAAATAAAGATACACTATCCGTATACTGGATTAGCTGCAATCTAGTATCTCAACGTCGACCATTTACTGACATCTATATATATGGAATCAGGATTATCCCAACACCCGGGTCGCACGACATTGACGTTTTGTTCCGGCCAGAATTCTCTCGAACTACCCAGATATACCCGATAGCCGTAAAACATGTGCTCTTCGATGTGATAGTCACTATTGTAGACAGGTGTATCGGTACAGGATGCGTGGAATCGGAGTTCCAAGTTGGAACCGATCCAATTTGACAGATCATTAATAGCCCAAGTACACATTACTTTCTGATCCTCAACAGTTCTTTGTGGTACAACCTTCTGCTCGGTACCGGCAATTCTGACGAAAGGAACAATTAGCTGACACGAGTCAGCAATAGCCTTTTCGGGAAAGACGACGTCAATTGTCAAACTTGAAGCAGGAGCGTTGTACTCACGGCAACCAATCCATACAATGCAAGGAAGGACTATGTATAGGACAGTTATGTTCTTAGTATGCATACACTTCCTTTCACAGGACGGCCCTAGGCATCCAGTTGGGGAGCGCCTATTTATGAGGTTCTTCGCTGCCTTTTCATTCTCTCGGTAACCGTACGGTTCGATTCTCAAGGTCGAGATCCAAATGGCATACGCAATTATCGCTATAGCAAATGGAACTATAGCCGACCCGATTGATGACCATATGGCACTGATCACCGCGATCTCAAACAGTATCAGTGCTAAGGCAAACAGCACAAATTTCACTATTTTGACCTCTCAAATGCTCACCACTCGATCAGCTCATCTGTCCCGCCGAATGCCTCCACCATTTCTCACGATCAAAGTCTTGCCTCCAGGTCGAAGAAGCTTGGGGGTTTGCTCAGGCATTACTATGTGGAGAAAAAAGCCGCGTAACTCAGCGCAAGTCCCCCCGTTCGCCCGGAACATTTTTCATTTCACCTGTACCTGATGGGTGATGACTTTTTACACAGGGCAGCGATAAAAATGAGGAACTCGAAAAGCGAGCAGGCGAAAAAAAAAGCCAAAAACCCGACATTCCAGACTTGCGACAGTTGTGTTATCCGCCATCATCCCGAAGTGGGATTCTAGCGATTTTCAGAACCCGATGTTTCCTGTCTCTTTTTCGCGAAGGAAACCACTTTCCTATTGGAATTTTTCTGGTTTTGGCGCAGCCGCTCTATGAATTTGTTTCTATCGTAACCCACCGCTGCCGCCAGTTTTTCTCCGCTTCTGCGAACTTCCTCGACAATCGGATCTTTGAACATAGCTATTGCTCCATGAGTTCTTCGGGGGTTACTATTACCGGAATGGAAATGCCTCTTTCAGAATTAATCTTGATGAGCTTCTTGATTATCTCACCATTGGCAATGTGAGTACAGTTCCACGTCACCACGTAATCAATGCCATGCACGGAGGCAACGGCAAGGTGTGTTGCATCTCGTAATGCATTTGAGGGTATTGGCAGGTGTTCGAAATACGTTTGATAAACATTTTGCACTTCTTCGTCGATATCCAACAACGGGAAATCGTCTATCGCGGCCAACCGCTTTGCGGCAGCTCCCGGATCGCCGTCTCCGGCCTCCTCCAAGACTGTTTCAGAAATAAAAATATCGAACCGCTCTAAAGCCATGGGCCACCATTGTTCGGTTATCCGTTGCTTAGCCAGCGTTATGATATGGTTGCTGGGCCGAGACGTGTATTAGCTCACGACACTCGTTTCAAGGTAAATTCTCTCTTTCATAGAAAACCTTCTATCAGGCATTTCGCACCTATAAATTGACCGTAACAATGCGCTCGAGTGAACTCCTGCTGCTCGGCACGGTTTTCTCGGTCGCGAGACTCTTCATGTGCAATTGTATTGCCTCTCTGACGTTAACCAGAGCAATTTCTTCGGTTTGTCCTTGAGATATGCAACCAGGAAGCGAAGGAACTGTGGCCACGAAGAACCCGTCCTCATCTTTTTCTGTCAGGACCTTAAAATCCATAGGGACTTCCAACTCCTTTCCTGAAAAATAAGTCTATGGAGGAGGAAATAGTGCGGAAAGCGTGCCATGCACCATTATAATAAGGAATCCCCGGCCCCAGAAGCTGAAAAACTATGGTACGCCCTTCCCCCTTTGAAATCCCCCACAACCTCTCTTCCGCGAAAAGCGGACGTTCCGTACGCCCTGCTCGCCTCGTATGCCGGCTCAGCCGCCGGCGCTGCGATGCGTCCGGTCTCAAAGGGAGGGCTCGCTAAACACCGTACCGTTTTCCCTCTGCGCCGGCCTGGTTTCCACCGCTGCGCCCATAGCGCTTTCTTGGCCGGAGAAGCCAAGACTCGTATGCTTCGACAAACTCAGCACAAGTCCCCCGCTCGCGCGGAACACTTTCGGTACCCTCCCCAAGATCCGTCGAAAATCTCGGTCCGGATCAAGTTCGCAACCCGGTCCACCCCCTGGGGCTCCCATCTTACAGCGCAGAAGCATTTGCAATGGCTCTAACCTCATCGAGTAGTAGCTTGATACCTGCTGTGCCGGTGACTGTCTTGGTGGTGAGCTTCTCGTTCATGGTCCTAAATATGTCGTTGTTTTGCTTCTGAAGCGGATATAGGGAGTTCCATAGACTTCGAAATTCGCAATTCAGGTCGGAATACCTCCCATAAAAAAGGGGACGTTCGCGACGGCGCTCTCAAGCCCTCAAGCATGTTTTGCGCCACAAGGGCATAAAAACCGTGTTCACCCCGCCCGGAACGCCCCAGGCAAATGCCCTCATTGAGCGGTTCATGGGAGAGGTCCGGTCGATTGTGGATAGTTTCATTCTGGTTGGCGAAGGTCAAATCCGCCGAATCTGCAAGACAATCGCCCACCATCACAACCGGCACCGCCCCCCGGGATCGGAAACGTGATTCCCGGTGGATACGACTACCCGACTTCTCCAGCCAAACCCGGAGAGGTCCGGTGTGTGGAGAAGCTTGGGGGTTTGCTCAGGCATTACTATATGAAGAAAGAAGCCGCGTAGCTTCTGAGCTGCTTTCGTCGTCTTTTGTTTCTGCCTGAACCGTCTCGCTCTGAGAGCCCTTGCGTGAGCTGTGCCCTCCGGGGCGAGATTTGCCTGTCGGCTACGACAAACTCAGCTTCTCGAGCCGAATTTTTCCCGGTATTCCAAAGAGCTTATTCCGGATTTGGGCCGGGACTGTCTGTCTCGAGTTCATTTTGCCTCTTACCTGATGGGTGATGACTTTTTGCACAGGACAGGGATATTGAAAAATGGGAAATGGCAACCAGCGCCTGCAAAAACGTCAAGTGCTGTCTATTCATACCCAT
>CAZEMW010000524.1:0-3402 GCA_964513105.1 uncultured Fibrobacterota bacterium | reverse complement strand
CTGTACACCAGCTTCGGCCCTATGCCACTCAGTGCTTCATCCTGGGCCTTACGCCATTCATCGATCAGATGATGTATCTCTTTCACAAACTCCGTCTCGGAGACCTCGAGCCCAATCGTTCTAACGATGGCCCAGGATGAAGCACTGAGTGGCATAGGGCCGAAGCTGGTGTACAGTGAGCGGGGGATTACCACGCTGGTAATTCGGGACCTGTTCTCCGATCAGGTCCAGGAAGTGCTAGTCGACCAGAAAGACGATCATTCCGAAGTTGTCGCTTATTTGAAAACGGTGGCACCGCATCTTCTGAATCGTGTCAAGCTCTATTCTGAAAAACGGTCCCTGTTCGATAAATTCAACATCGAAAAAGACCTCGAGCGATCACTTCGCCGAAAAGTATGGCTGAAAAGCGGTGGGTATCTCCTCATGGATCATACCGAGGCACTCCTGGCGATCGATGTCAACACCGGGCGGAATGTGGGCAAGTCGAGCCTCGAGGAGACTATCTTTCAAACCAATCTCGAGAGTGTTCCGGAAATATGCCGGCAGCTTCGTCTTCGTGATATCGGCGGGCTCATAGTCGTGGATTTCATCGATATGCGCTCCCCCGAACATCGGAAGCGTATCGAAGAGGAAATGCGGAAAAACCTGGAGTTGGATCGCTCAGCCACGGCATGCACCGGACTGTCGAAATTCGGACTGATAGAAATCACCCGGAAGAGAGTCCGTCCCGAGCTTCAGGAGCTTTTCACCGACGTGTGCCGTGCCTGTAACGGGATCGGATGGGTGTTCTCGCCCGCAACGGTAACCACTCGTATCGATCGCTGGTTAAAGTGGGCTGAGAGCAACAATGTTCCCAAAAAACTGACCCTTGCCGTGCATCCTGCCGTGGCAACATACCTGCTTAACGAAAACGGTGCCATGGTCAAAAGGCTGCAGGACGAACATCGGTTCACACTGCGAGTCGCCGAAGACGAAGAGTTGGATCAGGATGAATTCGAGTTCTACCCCGAAGGGGGCAAGCGGCCGATTCAGCGCAACACCTAGCTAGTCTGAATGAGACATGGATCTGGGGAGATGCCGCAAAGCGTAAGCTCGGTCCGAAGCAGACCGAAGGCAGGGTCGACCATTGGAGCCATGCCCACCGTGGTCTGAATCAAAACGCCTTTGCAGTACTTGATTTTTGTTTGGTCGGCGTTATATATTTACTAGGCTTTTCGCCATTATAGCCTAATGCAGCCGTTATTCGGCGATACGATATTGAGTCTGAGACGGGAGAGAATTCAAATGGTCTCTGTTGTAGAACAAGGTGGCTTTCAGTACAAAGTGTCCGAAGGAGACACTATTCAGGTTCCATCTATCGGTGCCGACGAGGGCGCGGAAGTGGTACTTGATAAGGTTCTCCTTTTGGAGGACGGTGACGATCTGAAGATCGGTGAACCGATTGTCGAAGGAGCCGAGGTTAAAGCAAAGGTATTGAACCACGGAAAAGCCGACAAGGTTCTGGTTGTTAAGAAGAAACGCCGCAAGGACTACAAACGGGTCAACGGACACCGTCAAGGCTTCTCTTTGCTTCAGATCACATCGATATCAGCTAAGTAATCAACGAGGGGATTTGATATGGCTCATAAGAAGGGTGTAGGAAGTAGTCGTAACGGAAGAGACAGTAATCCCCAGATGCTGGGTGTGAAATGCTTTGGCGGTCAGAATATTTCTGCCGGGAGCATAATCATACGGCAACGCGGAACAAGAGTGCATCCCGGAAAGAACGTTGGCAAAGGCAGTGATGATACCCTTTTCGCCAAAGTGGACGGAGTTGTCGCTTTTGATACATTCCGAGGTGGAAAACGTCGGGTGAGTATCGTACCGGCAACAGCCTGACCAGACTTCCGAGCAGAAACTCTAAGGCAAGTATACAAATCGTATACTTGCCTTTTCCTGTTGTGAGCCTGTTTTCGAGAATTTCCTGAAAGCGGGACACACTAGGGATGCGAGTCGGAGCGAAGCACGGTACCGGACAAAGCTGAGATGCCGGGGGGGGGCTCGAGATGTCCGTTTCCGGTGGGGACTCCCTCAGAATCCCTTCGACATAAAAGAAGAAGGCCGGGTGCAAAAAATAGAAGCCCGAATCGGTCGGGATTCGGGCTTAAATCGTATCGGGGGAAAGACATGCCGGCCTTGAGCACGTCTATTTCTTCTTGAAGTCGGCGATCAGATCCTGGTAGGTGATATAGCGATCCTGGCTTCCGTCGGTGATGACGGAGTCGTAGGTTTCGCCAACCTTTTTTTCCCACACCATTTTGTCCTCGCGTTTATGAAGTTCCTCAAAGTTCTCCCGAACGATCGCAAACCGATCCACGAAAAGATGAATCGTATCACCTAGAAGGCCATACTGTCCGTAGGAGCGAAATTCCCAGTCCTGCTTGAGGAACTGGTCGGTTTTGCCTTTCTTGCTCTCAAGGTAGGTACCCGTGTCGCCGGGACCGAAGGTGAAGATTTTCCTCTCGACAGCATGAACGGAGGGATCGGATTCTTTTTTGATCACATCGCTGTAGATCCACCGTCCGTGAATCTTTGGCGCAATCTTCTGAGCCAGCTCTTCATCGGCTTCCAACTGGGGAATCTTCTCCTGAAGGTCTTCAGCGGTAGTCTCGGCCTGAATCAGCCAGTTGATGGCCATAAATGAGTCAATTACGGCCAGAGTGCTGTCGAAACTCCGTTTGTGGAGACCTGTGAAATCTTCGCTCTTTTCTTCAAGTTCGGTGCGAAGAGAATCGACACGCGGTTTCAGGCGTTCCATGGTTTGGGTGTACTGCTCCTCGGCCTGGGCGATGAGCAATAGCATTGAATCCGTAGAAGCGACGGCCAGGCCGCGGTTGCCGCGTTCGCGGGCATCTCTCGCCTGATAGAGCAGAACCCGCGATCGAGAGAGGGCGCTGTCGGGCATTCCCTTTTCCTGGAGCGCCTCGATGCGCGCCTCGGCATCGTTCAGCGCTTTCTCACTCACCCCGCAGCCCAGGACAAAAAGTGTTAGAGCGATTAAACTAAAAAAGAAAAAGAGCCTGAACTCTCGCATACCATTCCCCCGTTGTTCGCATGGAAATCGCGTGAATACACATTATTGTAAGATACGTTCGAATTGGCCGTGAGTCAAGGATATCATGAACAAACCATCCTAATTGCCTAAATCAGCACGAATTAGCCGATTTCGTGTTCGGTATACCGGTGTGCAGGTCGAAGAAAACCGAGTGATCCCGGAATCGGAATGAGTTTCGCAAAGAAATGGGGGGCACCGAACGGCCCCCCTCTGGATATGAATCTCGGTACACTTAAAGATATCTATTCAGTGTCTGTCCGAAAACCCCATTCGGCGCGTCGACCGGCTGCGAAAGCGCCTGGCTTCGT
>CAZEMW010000523.1:1691-3415 GCA_964513105.1 uncultured Fibrobacterota bacterium | reverse complement strand
CGGACGTGTACGGCAAAAAGAAATACGGGGGCGGATCAATAGTCCGACACAGCAGAAACAGAAGCTTCTGAAGCCTCAGGCGGTCCAGTTGCCCGTCAAATGCCTCCAGCAATGCAAGGAGTATTTTTCTACGTCGGTACATGGCCTGTCCAGGGAAACGAGATACGCAAACACGGTAAAAATACGATTATGCCGCCAGATTCTCGTTCATCTCACCAATAATCGTATCCAGATCGTCCCCGAACAACTGCCACGCTTTTCCCAGCCCGCCGGCTTCGGCAAACGGGCTGTAATCAAAATCGTCGCGTTCCATGTGCATCGACGTGGCAATGTGATCCTTTATCATCCGCAGCCATGACATGTGCTCTTCGGAGAATTTCGGTGCATTGCCCTTGTGCCGGTCCATAACCCACGACTGGAAGTTCCGATTAACGGTTCCATCATAGGGGGTGAGTACGCTGTCGATATCCAGAACCCGTCGAACCAGCGAGACCAGTGCGACCAATTCGTTTTCGGGCCGGTTACCCGCCACATTTTCGAGTCGTTCGTATGCCCCCCACACCGCAAAAGGAGCAAGGCGTGGTTTGCTGCTCAGAATTGCGTCACACAGCTCACGTATCATCCGGTACGTAAGCTCCCGTCGACGCCACGGCTGGTCGTAAAAAATGGATAATGCCGTAATGGTGTTCCTGTTTTCTTCAAGAAAGCTCGCAAAATCCTTGATCATAGCCGTGGCCTGTTCTTTTGCCCGGCCGTCAAACCCGGCAAAGGTCACCTTATCCAGGTTCACGTTGTCGATAATCTGCTCATGGGCCTTGCGGGCGTTTTCCACGAACTCGCGGAGCTTCGGCTTCTCGAATACCTTGGCTGCTTCGAATGCAGCCTGCTCTTGCACCACTTTCACCTGATCCTCGTCCGGCTCGGCATTTTCGGGCAGATTGAATTCCGTGCGTGCACGTTCAGTGTTCTTATCCGGGTTGAAAGCATCAAAAAGCTCGTGAATCACCTCGGTGATTGCTTTGCCGCCGGATTCCTGCCTGAACCTGGAGCGTTCTTTTTCGTCGACTTCGTTGTTGAGTCGCGCCAGGCGGTTTGCCAGCGAAGTCACGGTGTCTTCATCACGGTGGCCCATGACCACATTGAGCATCAGATCTTTCAGCGGGACCGATTTCTTGCGCTCAAGCGGACGACTGTCGGTTTTAACCGATTTGCATACTCCAACCGCATCAACGATAACAAAGTGCGTCTTATTGTTTCGGGCGCTTGGGGTGACCTTCTTGAGGTCGTCGACCTGAAGAGTCCGTGTCCCGCGGCCCTTCATCTGCTCGAAATAGTTCTTTGACTTCACATCACGCATGAACAGCAGCACTTCGATAGGTTTGACATCAGTACCGGTGGCAATCATATCGACCGTAACGGCAATTCGGGGATAATACGCGGTCCTGAATGCCTGCAACACCGACTTGGGATCATCATCGGCGCGGTAGGTCACTTTCTTGCAAAAATCGTTACCCTCACCGAATTCCTCACGAACGATCCCGATGATATCATCGGCATGGCTGTCGGTCTTGGCAAATATCAGCGTCTTCGGGACTTCGTTACGGTCCGGGAAAATGTCTGTTCCAAGCCTCTTGCGGTATTCACGAATAATCTGCCGGATCTGGCTGGGATTCACAACGTTTTTGTCCAACTCCCGGCCGGTATAATCGACCTCTTCATCGAGC
>CAZEMW010000523.1:0-1681 GCA_964513105.1 uncultured Fibrobacterota bacterium | reverse complement strand
TTTGCGTGTCTGACGGGAGCGGAAATCGACGAATTCTCTTGCCTCGATATGGCCGCCCTGCTTCGAAATCGCGGTTTCGATGGTGTAGACATCGTACGGGACATTCACGCCGTCCGCAACAGCATCTTCATGGGTGTACTCGGATACTACATTTTCATTAAAGAACCCGAATGTCCGACAGTCGGGTGTGGCCGTCAATCCAATGAGAAACGAATCAAAGTAGTCAAGGACCTGTTTCCAGAGATTGTAGATGGAGCGATGGCATTCATCCACTATGATGAAATCGAAGAATTCCGGTGGATACTGCTTATTATAGACGACCTCTTTTGCCCTGGCGGGCTGCCGGACCTCATTGAGCGATGTTTCCTCCGCGCTTTCGTCGAGTTCCTCGCCACGGAGGATCGAGTACATGCGCTGAATTGTGCTGATACAGACTTGGCTTGATTTATCGATAAAGCTCGATGCCAGACGTTGCACGACATACAGTTCCGTGAATTTCCGTTTATCATCCACGGGCGTATACGCCTGGAATTCCTGTTCGGCCTGTTCGCCAAGGTTCTTTGTATCAACAAGAAAAAGTATCCGCTTTGCCTTTGCATATTTCAGCAGCCGGTACACCGAAGTAATAGCCGTGTATGTCTTCCCACTCCCGGTTGCCATCTGGACCAGTGCTCTGGGATGGTTTGTCTTGAATGATATTTCCAGTTCCGTGATGGCGTTTTCCTGGCATTTGCGAAGTCCCGCAGGGTCCAGAACGGGGATATGTTTCACCCGCGCTCTCAGCGGTTCACCCGCTTTCAGCATTTCCTGAACGGTTTCCGGCTGCAGAAAGCTGAAAACTTCACGGGCGCGGGGCACGGGATCGCGATTATCGGTGAATTTCGTCTCCGTACCGGTGCTTTCATAGATGAAAGGAAGTTCGGAGATATTCGCATACTTCACCTCACTTTCCCGATACCGGTTCGACTGCTCCTCGAATGCCGTAGGAGGAACGCCTTCCTTTTTGGCTTCAATGATCCCGACCGGTTTTCTGTCTACGAACAGAATGTAATCCGCCGGGCCGGTGCTGGTGGGGTATTCACGCACAGCCACCCCGGGCGATGCTCCCGGATTGAACTCCCTCATATCCTGGATAACCCACCCTGCTTCGCGGAGCATACGGTCAATGTTTTCGCGGGCTTTTTGTTCTGGTGTTGTCATAGCGAATCCGGTAATTTGTCGGTGTCAGGCAGTTTTGTGCCCAGCCGCATAGGACTTGCGGCTGTTTTGGCGTGGATTTCTTTGTCTCTATACTCTATCATTTTTCTTTTCTTTTAAGTAGGTGCCAGGCAGAACTTGTGCTGCAGCGGGGCAGCCCACATACGAAGGTTTACGGCATGAAATGAAGTAAACTCTTGTATTGTGCCTGTTGTAAGCTGTAAATTTGCACCCTACCATATTTTTCTTTTCTTCCGCCGCCGCTTTTCGTTTTTTTCCCTTTTTGTGCCCAATTCTTTCGCCGGAACACATGACGTGTTTAGACACGTAACGGGATATGAAAGCTCTTCAAGCCTTTGAGGCTTTTTCGAGAGCGTTTACAAATGCTGTGTCGCATGACAAATCAAAATGTCGTGCGAGTTGAACTGCCAACTGTCGAAGCTTTCCGGCGAAGTTTGCTTTTGCTCTGAGCAAGTGGTACAGG
>CAZEMW010000522.1:0-3423 GCA_964513105.1 uncultured Fibrobacterota bacterium | reverse complement strand
GTCTTCCCCTTCTTCTTTCTACGACCAGTTTTCACCCTCCAACTTTCCACTCCCTTCCCTCAAATAAGGCGCCCCCCCTTTCCTTGCGAATCTCCCTCAGGGTTCATTGCAGCTCCCCCCGCTGATGTGAAGTAGAGGCACCGCACAAATCGGGCATTTTTACACATTGGAGGCATTTTCACCCTGAGGCAGAACGGTGTAACTAAGTTCGCTCTAACGCTGAAGCCTCCATCTCTGTGAATCGTTTCTCCCTCCGACCAAGCCGGCAAATGATCATAAGTCCCATAAAAACATAGCGTTAGCTCCAGCGAATAGAAAACGGTGAGATCTATTTGATCTCCGGTGACAGAAAGGGCTTGGGTCTGGCACAAACATTGCTATAGTTACAGGGTAGATGAGAGATGTGTTATGCTACTAGAAGTGGCAGATGTGTGTGATGATGATGGGGTATCAGGTGAAAACCTGAGGAAGAGGGGAAGACGCCAGTCTTCCCCTTCTTCTTTCTACCATCGATTTTCACCCCCAACTTTCCACTCCCCTCTCCTGATTAGTGCCTGTTCTTGCGAGTCTCCTTCACGGTACATTACGGATACCCCGCTGATTGCAAGGAAAAGCATCGCACAAATCGGGCATTTTTACACATTAAGGTATTTTCACCACTGGGTAAAACGGTGCAACTTAGATCGCATCAACACTGCATCCCTCAACCCCATAGATCGAACCCTCTTCTGACCAGATCCGGCAAAGCCACCTAATTACAATAACAACAAGTACTTACAATAGTTACTATCATAATGAAGGATTCCCAATCGGCTCCAGTAACATAACCATTTGGTGTATGGCATAAGCATTGCTTTGGTTACAGGGTAGATGAGAGATGTGTTATGCCACTAGAAGTGGTAGATGTGTGTGATGATGATGGGGTATCAGGTGAAAACCTGAGGAAGAGGGGAAGACGCCAGTCTTCCCCTTCTTCTTTCTACCATCGATTTCCCCTCTCCCCCTCCGATACCATTGTTTCCTCAAGTTATTTTTCCACTCAAACGAACCGTTTCCCGCGATACTCTTCGTTGCTGGAACGTCACATAGCGCCGCTGGAATTCTCAAAGGAGTGAATTTTCGAAAAGTTCTACATAACGACTACTCTTCCTTACGCCAATGCCGTTCCTCATGTCGGACACGCCGTCGAGTTCTTCCAGGCCGACGCATACGCCCGATACTACCGACAAAAACTCGGGCACAAATACGTGTTCTTCAATCTGGGCGTAGACGAGCACGGACTGAAGCTTCTCACTACCGCCCGTACTGCGGGAAAGAGTCCGGAACAGTATCTGGATGCGCTGGTACCGCACTGGGTTGATTTCTGCTCCAAGTACAACATTCATTACGACTTTTTCTACCGGACATCGAGTCGAGATCACCACCGGGGCGCACAAGAAGCCTGGAAAATCTGCTATGAAAACGGGGATATCTACAAGAGGCACTATGAAGGTTTGTATTGCATTGGCTGTGAAGCTTTCCTGCTCGAAAGGGAGCTGATCGACGGAGCATGCCCGAGTCACGGCACGAAGCCTGTTCGGCATTCCGAAGAGAACTATTTCTTCAGACTCTCCAAATATTCCTCAAAACTACTCGCACATCTCGAACACAATCCGGATTTCCTGCAGCCACTGTCCAGAAGACAGGAGCTACTGAATTTCCTCAAGACCATGGAAGATATCAGCATCTCGCGCAGCCGCGAAGCTCTCCCCTGGGGAATCGAGGTCCCCGGTGACCCCGCCCATACCATGTACGTATGGTTTGACGCGCTGATCAACTACATCCGTGTACTGGGGTTCAACACGGACATGGAACGGTTCCATTCCTGGTGGCCCGGTGTACAGTTGTGTGGTCCGGACAACCTCCGGTTCCAGGGCGCTATCTGGCAGGGTATGCTCGCATCTCTGGGCCTCCCGTTCACTCGAAGGCTACTGGTTCACGGCACGATCTATGGGCCGGACGGTCACAAGATGTCCAAAACACGCGGCAATGTGGTCGCCCCACTCGAGCAGTACGAAAAATACGGCAGCGATGCGTGCCGCTTCTACATGCTGGGCACACTTCGTCCCTACGCTGATAGCAGCTACCGAGAGGAAGATCTGAAAAGCGCCTGCAACGCTCACTTGGCCAATAACTACGGGAACCTGCTCAACAGACTGGTACACCTGGGAAACAAGCGCTCGATTGATTTTGTCGACCACTCAAGAGTGTCCCAAGTTTTGCGCGAACGGGTGGAGGCCAAGGCGCGGGAGGCCGAAAGCGCCTATGAAGCGTATGAACTTTCCGAAGCGGTTGGTGCGGTGAATGAGCTGGTATCGTTTGGGAACCGTTACATACATGAAACTGAGCCCTGGCGAAAAGACTCGGATGAAGCTGAAGAAATCCTGAGTGGTGTTGCGTACCTTCTCCGCGTCGCTTCGAAACTCTATGAACCGATCATACCCGATGGAACTCATCGAGCCATTCAGGCGATTGAGCGCCGTGAAAAGATAATTCTCTACCCACGACTATAATCAGGGGTGCCTTACTTAGTGCTCGTCCGAAAACACCCGTTCATCGAGTCCCGAATTGACTTCGGGAAGATGAACCCCTGTTTCCGGCCGAATACCAGCACCTTCCCGATTGAAATCTGGGCTCGGCGTCCGTTTTCGATGGTTTTCGGACAGGCACCAGGTAGACTGTTTGTCTCACAAACACACGCTTCACTTCGGCACGCTCAGCACGATTTTTGATCGGGAAAATGCCGATGTATCCGGCTCCGCCGGCTTAGCGATTACTGTAGCGCCAGCACAGCATTCCTCGCCTCTTCGGCGAGTTCCGCCTTGCTGCGCCCTTCTTGGGAGGCGATGGGAATCGGTTCGCCAACCAAAAGCTCAATTTCTCCGGGTAGAGGGAATCTCGCCCCTTTCGGGAGAATTGTATGCGCGTTTTTCAAATAAACCGGTAGTATCGACACGCCTGCTTCAAGCGCCAGGGCGAAACTCCCCTTCTTGAACTCGGCAATATCTCCGGTAGAGCTGCGCGTTCCTTCCGGAAAAATCACGATTCCAATCCCTTTTTCGACCTGTAGTTTCCGAGCCGCCTTGCTAATGGAGAGTCGAGCTTTCCGTGCGCTGCTGCGATCAACCGACAAGTGCCCCAGAACCTTCAGTCCCCACCCAAACACCGGAATTCGAAACAGCTCCTTTTTTGCCATGAAAAGCAAATTTAGCGGAATCAAACCGAGAAGGACGGGAATATCGAGTGCGCTCGAATGGTTTGCGACAAGAAAAAAGGAACGGTCCCGATCGAATCACTCTGCACCGCGAAAGTGAACCCGCACCACCGCAACCGCAAGAAGATGTCTGCAACAAGCATTCTCTATCGCCAGGTCGGTCGTAAGGG
>CAZEMW010000521.1:0-3425 GCA_964513105.1 uncultured Fibrobacterota bacterium | reverse complement strand
CTCGGCGACTCCGTGACCCTGACATTCTCATTCATTATGGAACGCGTTTCCCGTCGTGAGCGGGACCGACGCTATTCATATGGATATCGGCGTTTTTCTCTTCTGGGTGCATTGCTTTCAGCCGTTGTTCTGAGTGCGGGATCGATATATATCCTTGCCGAAAGTGTCCAACGGTTTATGGATCCCGTTTCTCCAAACGAGCAGGGGATGATCGCATTTGCGCTTCTTGGTATTGTGGCCAACGGTCTGGCGCTTCTTCGGTTGTCGCGCGATTCCTCCCTGAATGCCCGTATGGCGGCGCTGCATCTGCTGGAAGACGTTCTCGGCTGGGTCGGGATTCTTGTGGTAGCCGTTATACTGGTGTTTTACGATATTCCCATTCTCGACCCGATACTTTCCATCGTTATTTCGTTCTGGGTCCTTTTCAATGTGGTCCGAAACACGAAACGTACTCTTGCCATTATGCTTCAGGCGGTGCCCGAAGAGATCGACGTGCAAGATGTTGAGAGTCACATTACGGAAATAGAGGGCGTTATTTCGTGCCATCATAGTCACGTGTGGAGTATTGACGGTGAGCATCATTCCATTACGACGCATGTTGTCGTGCCGGACGACAGCGGACGCGACGATTTGATCCGCATCAAAGAAGAAACAAAGAAAATGCTGAAGGATATGCATTTCATCAGTTTTACCGTCGAATTTGAGTTCGAAAGCGAGGAATGCGCCGCAGAGTAGTTTACTTCGGGCGTTCTTCAAGTTCGGTCCACTTTTCATATGCGGCGCCGAGCTCCTCATCGATCTGCGAAATCCGGTTCTTCGCATCGGCAATAAACCCCGGTTTCTGAAAGTGTTCCGGATCGGCCATTTGCTCCTGCAGGCGAGCCAGTTCGGCTTCAAGGCTTTCTATTCGGGCCGGAAGTTTCTCCAGTTCTTCCTTTTCACGGTAGGACAGCTTCTTCGCTTCATCTTTCCTGCTGTTCTCGCGTCGGGGAGGTGACTTTTTTTTCGCTTCGGCTACTCCGGCGGCGCTTTCGGCAAGTGCGGCTTTACGTTGGTCCATCCAGTCGTCATACCCGCCGACATACTCCTTCACCTTCCCATTCCCCTCGAACGAGAGAATTCCCGTCGCGACGTTGTTGAGGAATGAGCGGTCATGACTTACCGCCAGGACGGTGCCGGTAAACTCCCCAAGAAGCTCTTCCAGAAGCTCGAGCGTTTCGGCATCAAGATCGTTGGTGGGTTCGTCGAAGACAAGCACATTGGCAGGCTGGGTGAAAAGACGCGCAAGCATAAGTCGGTTTTTCTCGCCCCCGGAGAGTTGTTTTACGGGTGACTTGACCCGCTCGGACGTAAACAAAAAATCTCGAAGGTACGCTACGATGTGACGCGGTTGCCCACCCACGAAGACCGTGTCACCGCCGGTCGGTGCCACATTTTCCCACACGCTTTTCTCCGGATCGAGGACCTCACGCAACTGGTCGAAATATGAGATTTCCAGTTTTTCGCCGAAGCGGATTTCACCTTCCTGCGGCTGTAGTTTGCCAAGCAGAAGGCGCAGAAGAGTAGTTTTCCCGCTTCCATTGGGGCCGACGATGCCGATTCGATCGCCCCGCATGACCGTAGTGGAAAACTCGCGAACGATTGTACGGTCATCGTAGGAAAAGCCGACGTTCTCCGCCTCGAGAATACGATTGCCGGATCGGTTTGCCTCTGAAATCGACATTGACACATCACCGCTTCGGGTACGTCGCTTCCGGCGTTCTTCCCGCATTTTTTTGAGGGCGCGCACCCGTCCCTCATTCCGAGTGCGTCGCGCTTTGATCCCCCGCCGAATCCAGGCTTCTTCCTGGGCGAGTTTCTTGTCGAAACGTTCCCAATCCTTCACTTCAGCTTCGAGCACCGCCTGTTTGCGGGCCAAAAAGGTATCGTAATCGCACGACCAGTCCACCAGTCCGCCGCGATCGAGTTCTATAATTCGAGTAGCCAGACGTCGAAGTAGCGCGCGGTCGTGGGTGACGAACAGAAGTGTGGGCCCGGCGGTCAGGAGAAACTGTTCGAGCCAGAGTATCGAGTCGATGTCCAGATGGTTCGTAGGCTCATCGAGCAGGAGAAGGTCGGGTTCGGTTGAGAGTGCTCGGGCCAGAATCACGCGGCGACGCATTCCGCCGGACAGGGTTCCGAACGCAGCCTCGGCCTCAAGTCCCATTTTGTCCAGAGTGGTGCGAATTACCGTTTCAAGTCGCCATCCGTCCTGCTTGTCCAAGGCCGAATGCAGCTCGATCAGCTTGTCCGAAGAGGGGCTCTGATCGGAAAGCCGATGAAAGGCCGCAAGCGTTCTACCGGCCTCCCCGGCCCCTTCGGCCACGATATCGAATGCGGTTCCCTCACATTCACGAGGGACATCCTGGGGAACATAGGCGGCGTGGACGGTGGGATCCTTGACTACTTCACCAGTATCCGGCTGAACCAGCCCGGCCGCCACTTTCATGAGAGTCGACTTACCAACACCATTTCTCCCCAGAAGGCAGATTCTCTGCCCCCGATGTATCTCCAGGGAGATGTTCTCCAATACCGCCGGGCCGCCGAAAGCGACGGAAACTGAACGAAAACTCATTAATGACATAGTAACAAAAATACGATTGGATGGCCCAAGGTGGGGCCGGATACGAGGTATCGGGTGGGACGAAGCTGAAAGGGACATGCATCGGGCATGTTCTTCGCTTGTGTGGTGTCCGACAATTGGCGTGAATTTAGGCGAGGCAATTGTCGGTCGTAACACTAGAGTACGATTTTTTCTGCCGAAAGACTCCCGAGCAGAAGGGCGCCTTACGCTTGGACGGTGGCCGGTCGGAGTCAACCGCGGAGAATCATATTTTTATGGAATTAGCAGAAGTCTTGGTTCTTCACAGTTGTCGAGGGGAGAATAATGAAAAAAGGCCGAAAAGGGCTGCTCTTTGTCCTGCTCACCTATGCCGTAAGCTGGGCTATCGGAATAGCATTTCCTTTGATGGGAGGAACGTGGAATACCGTGCCGGCCACCGCGGTTGCGCTGGTGTACATGTTCATACCGGCTCTGGTCACGGTATTGGTACAGCGGGAAATATTCAAGGATCGGCTGAAACCGCTGGGAATTTCTTTCAAGTGGAATCGATGGTGGGCTGTAGGATGGTTTGTACCGCCCGTACTCGCATTTGCCGCGCTTGGAGTGGCGCTATTGTTCCCGGATGTTTCGTTTTCGGCGGGTATGGAAGGAATGTATGAGCGCTTTTCAGAAAACCTGACGCCCGAACAGATTCAACAGATGAAAGAGCAAGCGGAAGCGTTTCCCATTCACCCTATTTGGATCGGTTTGGTTCAGGCGCTGGTCGCGGGAATTACCGTCAATGCACTTGCGGGATTCGGTGAGGAACTCGGATGGCGGGGGC
>CAZEMW010000520.1:0-3462 GCA_964513105.1 uncultured Fibrobacterota bacterium | reverse complement strand
CAGGCCGACGAGTTGAATTGGTTCGGCAAGATCGGGGATGTGTCGATCCTCTCGAGAAACCCCGAATCCATACGGGTAAGGCTTCGCATCAAAGGCGTTCATGCGGGTTGTAACAAAAACCTCCGGAACTTCGTTTTTGATTCTACGGAAGGTTTCTACCAGCATCCGGGTCCTGTTTTCGAAACTGCCCCCATATTTGCTGTTCTCCCGAGTGTGAGAAGCCAGTAGTTCGGAGAGCAGATATCGATGGCAGCTCTTTATGTCCACGCCGTCAAATCCAGCAGTGGCTGCGAGTTTCGCTGCCTCAACGAACAATCCTTGAAGCTTATCCAGGTATTCATCGGTAACCAGAGGGTAATCATCGGGCAGATTGTGCAGATGATCCAGAATAGGGGACCGGTGCGCTATTATCGGTTCGGGTTTCCCGTGCGGCTTAGAGTACCGCCCCGAGTGCGTTAATTGTAACATAAGTACTAAGTTGTGATTAGGGCCGAAGACTTGATGCGCTTTATCACGGGTAGATGAGACAAGTTGCTGGTAAGTATGTACATTATTGCTGTTGATACATAGCTGGTGGGGATTGGATCGTCCCTCGGGAGTAACGGCGGTTGCTTCAAACCAGATGGTTCCGGTACCTCCGGCGGCGTATCGGCCGTATCTTCGGAATGTCAGATCCTGAGGAGTACCGGTTTCGTCGGCATCGAATCCCTCCATGGGGTGAACCGCGAAGCGATTTGCAGTCGAAAGGGAGCCGTTTTTACGCTCGATTGCCACTGAATCAAACAGAATGGAGGTGTCATCCTGGTACGGAATGGAAATATCGAGGCGTCGGCATTCGTAGTCGAGGTCGCTAAATGTCCTGATATGGAACCGTTCATGCTTGGCCATGGATGTTTTCCTTAATACGTCGACCGAAAAAGAGTATCGGCCGGTCCGCCGGTGGCGGGCTGCGGGGCAACCCGACAGAGGATCGAAAATTGCTAACCAGAGATGCTAAAATACAAAATGCGGAAATTCACTGGACAAATAACTGGAATCATTGCAGGCTGAGTCTGTGATTTGCCGGGTACATAGCCTTTATTAGGGACGAATGGGCTTGCACCCTCAGGGGGAAATAACCATTTTTACTTACTGTCTTACTAAGATTATGGGGGGTAAAGCGTTGTCACGCAACCTACTAAAGAAAAACGACGGCGCTTGCCGGAAGGAGGTATTTCAAATGACGAGGTCATTGCGACTGGGACTGAGCATGTTGTGCCTGACCGTCTCATTTGTCGTTGCAGACGAGACCCTGGACAATCTGCTTCGCAGTGGAAAGTACAAAGAGGCTATCGAGTATGCCGATCAGAAGATTCCTCCGGCATCGCGTGACGCTGAAACGTGGGTGAAGGTTGCGGAGGCAAATGAAAAAATTGGTCTGACCGAAAAAGCTCTTGCCTGCTACATGGTATCATGGCGGCTGAACCCTAAGGACTATGCTTCGCTTCTTGGGGCGGCTCGGATTTACAACAAACTTGATCAGCCTGAAGAAGCCATGAATATGGCGGAAAAAGCGCTCGATCAGAAATTTACCGGCGAGGCGAGCTGGGAGTATGCGAGAGCGGCAATCGCTCTGAAGCGCCCGGCGGAGGCCAAACGGGCTCTCGAGAAGGTCATCGAGACCGATCCGGCAAACATTGTGGCAAACCGGGAACTCGGGCTGATCTATTATGATCAGAAAGAGTATGCGAAAGCGGCCGAGCTGCTGAAAAAATCGTATGCTTCCGAACCTGATCCTGATGTTGCCTACAAAATTGGTAAATCGTATCTCGAATCCGGAAATACCCAGCAGGCCATAGAATACCTCAAGGGAGCCATCGAGAAGAAGAGCTCGCTGCACCAGGCCGGTCTGGATCTGGCGCGCGCCTATTTCGATCTCGGGAAGTACCTTGCCGCGGCAAACGAGTATGACCGCATTAAATCCAAGGTCAAAATGACTGCACAGGATTTCTACAAACTGGGTGCCGCACTCGAGGAGAGCAACAAGAATATGGAAGCCGTCGGGGCGTATCGTTCCGCTATCGGCGAATTCGGCAACTCCAAATCGGCTGAAGCGATTAATGCACGGCTGAAGGTCGGTAAAGCCGACCTTGCAGCGAAGAAGTACAAGGACGCCCTGGTGCAGCTCCGTTTTCTGGCTACCGCGGACCCGGATGCCAAAAATGTACGAGATCTGTATTTCCTCCTTGCCGACGCCTACATTGGAACGAATAATTCTTCTCAGGCAATAAAGAATCTGGAGAAGGCGATCTCTTTGGATTCCAAGAACATTGAAGCCTATGCACGATTGGCCGATCTCTACGAGAAAAACGGCATGCAGTCCAAGGCAAAGGCAACATACGAGAAGATGATGTCGCTTTCACCAAACGACCCCAATGTCTATTTGACCCTGGGAGAATACAATCTCAAGGCTGAGAAGTATTCGGAAGCGATTAAACTCTTCGTTAAGAGTAACGGGCTTCAGAAAAGTGCCGCAGCCCTTGAGGGCATCGCAATCAGTGCCGCTGCTTTGAAACAGTGGGATAAGGCGCGTGACGCGGCCGAATCCGCTATCGCCATGAACGGCGATCTGGTGGAATCGCGCAAAGTACTCTCCGAGGCATATCTGCGCTCCAAGAACTACCAGGGTGCGATTCCGCATCTGGAATTTCTGGTAACGAAAGAACCCAAGAATCTTGATTACTGGACCAGTCTGGCCGAGTGCTACGACAAAACCGGCGATAAGCAGAAACTTGCCGAAGCGGACAAAAAGATTATCTCGCTCGATAAGAAAAATGTGGACTCGCGTCGTCGATTTGCCGAGTACTCGCTAAGCATGAAGGATGAAGAATCGGCGTATGAACTGTATAAGGAACTTGCCGTTCTCACTCCGAAAGATGCGTCGGTATTCAAGAATCTGTTCTTGCTTGCAAAAGAGAAACGCGAAAAAAGCAAAGCGATTCAGTACCTCAAGGATTATCTTGCCCTGAATCCCAATGACGCGGAAGGACAGAAGAATCTTGGGGACCTCCTGTATGAAACCGGCGATAAAGACGGCGCTCTGGCCGCATATCGTGCTGCTCTGAAGATTGATCCTACGATCAAGGGTTTTCACAAGCAGTATGCGGAGCTGGTTATCGCCAAGGGACAGACCGCGGAGGTGATCACCGCGCTGCAGGGTGTTATCAAGAGCGGGGAAGCCGATTTTAGCACATATTCAACCCTTGGGTCAATCTATCAGGAAAGAAAAGACTACTCCAAGGCGATTGAAATGTATCAGAAGGCGCTTCAGATTGATCCGCAGAACACAGATGCTCTGGTCAACCTTGCCGAGTGTCAATCTGCCAAGGGTGATGTTGGTGGTGCCGTGATCACCTACGAACAGGCGATCATGATGAACCCCAACCTCAATACGGAATACAAGGCTCTTGGTAAGCTGTATAC
>CAZEMW010000519.1:0-3463 GCA_964513105.1 uncultured Fibrobacterota bacterium | reverse complement strand
AACGACATGTAGCCGAAAACCTCAGGTTTTTCTCCTCATAATGGACGGTAGTCCTGAGCAATTGCCTCTTTCAGCCCCGTTTGATACAATGTGGGAAGGACTAATTGGGGAATTTCCAAGGGGGGGGAAGGATACCAGTCAATGCCTCAGAAGACTCGAATTGTTCACCTGTTCGACATCAATAAAGGATCACGATATCCCGCAATGATCTCACAGGGCTTATGGATAGATCCTGATATAGAGGTATCGTTCTCTTCACCTTTCATCTCAATGGGAAGCTGTATCTGTGCTCGTTCGGATACGCTGGAAGAGGACCTTCGATCCGCAGACTACATTTTCCGGGCCAACGACGAGCATTTTGCGGCTCCCGATATCGATGAGATCCTGGCTCGCGATATGCTGTGGTCAAAAGTGATCTACTACGATTTTCGAGACACCCCCGCCGTCGACGAACACCGCCTTCGGAACTGTTGTGTCTACGTAAAACGATCATGGCCGATCGGATGCTTCCGTGAACCGCGAAAAGTTTCGGATGCACGGCTTTTCCCTATGGACTATGGACTACTCAATGAGTATTTCGAGGTGTTGCCGCACCAGGATAAAGCATTCGATTTAGCCTGCCTGTTCCCATTTAATCCCCAGATCGGCATGCGCCGATATGTAATGCTTGAGGAGCTGACGGCGGCGCGCGACCGATTTGGATCGTCGCACATCGGAAACCCAACGACCTCCGCAAACGTTGGTCGCCGCGCCGTACTCAACTCACCTGAAAACAATCCCTGGCTCACCTATCTTCGAATTCTCAAGCAGGCGTGCATTGTGTTTACCGCCCGTCCGGATCACTGGGATGGTGATTCGCGAACCTGGGAAGCATTCGCCTCCGGGGCGATGGTGTTTATGGATCGCTCTTACATTCCCGACGCCTACCCGTTCGTACATGAGCGGGACTGCTTTATTTTCGATGCCCAGAATCGTAATTCTATCCGAAAAGCGATCGATGCTGCGACCTACTACCTCAAGCATGAGTCCGAAAGGGCCGAAATTGCTCTTCGAGGGTACCGATTTGCCCTGACGCATCACAAGCCTCAGGACCGGATAGCGCGGATTCTACGGTATGCCCGAGATCCGGATAGAAATCTATCGAAGCATCTTCAACCCTCCACTTTCGTCGCCGGGGAGGTCCACGGCAAGCCGGTGATCACGGCTGATCCGTAGAAAAAAGCCGGCATTCCGCTTAGCAGTACAGGGGCCGTCCGCGCCCGGCATGAATTTCCCCGAATCGCTGGGTTCACCGCGGCTTCGGTATGTATTTTCTTAAGATGCACTATTTTCGAGTTCTACAATATCTTATATGCCTGACAAGCGTTCTACAGGCCCCCCTGGCTGGGCAAGCCCCGGATACCGCCTCCATTCCGCCCGGCGCGGCCCCCGCGGAGGACAGTATCACTATTACCGACTCCGTGGCGGCCGAGATGATTGCGGATACGGCCGATACCGCAGAACAGGAATCACCAACAGACAGCGTGTCGTATGACGCCAAACAAATTGAATACGACATCGGCACCAAGGTACTGCTCCTCACCGGAGAGGGCATTGTTCGCTATGACAACCTGGTCCTGTATGCGGACACCATTCACTATGCTCTGACTGAAAACATTCTGGTGGCTACCGGAGAGCCGATGTTGATCGACGGTGCGGATACGGTGGTCGGCGAAAGCATGGTCTACAACCTTGTGACCCGACGAGGACGAGTGCGGAAAGCATCGGCCGCATCGGGGGAGAGCCGATATGACGGCACTTTCATAGCCAAATCCGACAGTAACACCTACTTCATCGAACACGGTCTGTTCACATCATGCGCAGTAGTGGATTCACCGCATTACGCATTTTACGGCAGACGGGTCAAGGTGAGCCCGGGGGATAAGGCTTATACTCGTCCGGTTGTTCTCAATATCGGTGGATCACCGGTGGCGTCGCTTCCCTTTTTTATTCTTCCGCTGGACCGATCCCGGCACAGCGGCTGGCTTCGGCCCGAATGGCGGGGCCGTCAGGGCCTTCAGAGTGGATCCCTGGACAATGTGGGCTACTATTGGGCCCCAAATGACTACATGGACTACACCGCATATGGTAAGATTGACGATTTCGTCACCTACGAACTCAACGCGAGCTCCCGCTACCGGCTGAAATACTGGATGAATGGGGCCATTGGCGGAAGCTATACACTATCTACCGCTCAGGCGTCGTTGAGTAACCAGTGGTCTATCGACTACTCTCATTATCAAAATTTACTCCCCGACAACAGTCTGCGACTCTCCGGAAGCGGTCGCCTTGTTTCCAGTTCCACCTATTATACGGACTTTTCGGAAGACACCACCGACCTGATCAGCAAAACCCTCAATTCAGGACTGGAGCTTTCCAAAACCTTTCGTAAGAGCAATACGAGTCTGAATGCGTCATGGCGCAGAAACCACAACCTTGAAACAAATTTCATAGACGAAACGCTGCCTTCAATCAGCTACGTAGTGCCCTCGCGATCTCTGATTCCGTATGACAACGGCGGCCTGGAAGGTGACGAGCCCGCGTGGTTCAACAATATCAGATACGGCTACCGTGCAGAAGCTCTTCGGAAGAGGCGGTTCTATACGGACGAAGCGGACACCACTGTTGCCGATTTCGACCATGCCGGCGCGCAACAAAACCTTACCCTCTCTTACAACCAGAAATTCCTTGAGTACTTTACCATTTCCCCAAGCTTCAGCGTGAACAGCTCACTATTCGATCAGTATGTTGTTCCCGGAAGCATTCCCGTGGATACGACAATAACCGTCTTCGACACCCTTCAGAGCGGAGAACTGCTCGGACGCAGGCCGGTGGATACGATCTACATAGTGGATCCTGAGACGCTGGACACTCTCGGGACTGAATTTGTGGTCGCCAACGAACGTGACAGCACCTTTCTCGGTAACGACACGATCAACGAATGGAACCTCACGACTCCCGAGTGGAGCGCCGGGGTCGGTGTGTCCACCAACATCTACGGACTCTTCCCGATTCGCGTGGCGGCGCTTGACGGAGTTCGACATACGATTTCTCCCAGTTTGCGGTATTCCTTCAGTCCGGAGATCAATACCAATCGCACCTATCCTTCTTTCGGTATAGGTGCCCCGAGAGAGCGTGACCGAAGCCAGAGTGTTAGTTTGAGCATTGGAAATAATTGGGAGGCGAAAACGGTCTCACAACCGAAGGATCCCGCCGAAGAACCTGAAGAGAAAAAATTCAACGTTCTGAACGGACCGAATATCAGCTTGTCGTACAATTTTGAAGGCACAGAGCGCAAATGGAGTGACATTTCCGTCGGAGCAAGTACGACATTTCTTTTTCTCAATGTTAACATGAACTCGAGCTTTCGCCCGTACGACGCGCAGGACAATTTTGATTATACTCCATCGCTCTTGAGCTATTC
>CAZEMW010000518.1:652-3466 GCA_964513105.1 uncultured Fibrobacterota bacterium | reverse complement strand
AATTGCGAGACAAAAAAGGGGAGTACCTAAGTACTCCCCATAACGCGTTTTTCAACTCAAACAGCTCTTATTGCCATTTAGGCGCATACAACTGAAGGTTGGCATCGGCGGTTTTCACGCCGGCATCCGTGATTGCAGCGGTTTCACCGGCGCCCGCAGCACCAATGGGGGTAACCACAGAAGCTTCGGCCGTAAAGGTGCTGGGAGTACCACCACCGGGGTTGTTGGCGGTTACGTCATAGTCAAAGTACTGACTCACACCGGCAGCATTACTGGGATCCGACATTCCGATCGCAACCCAGTCGGCTGCGGTTCCGGCAACGACGTCCGCATAGATCCCGTTTTCCGCTTCATACGTTCCCTGAGCGGTGAACATCTGGGTCAACACAGTTGGAAACTCGGATGCTTTGGCTTTATGCTGGGCCACGGTAAATTTCGGGATAGCCACGGCTGCCAGAATCCCAACGATAACGATAACGACCATCAACTCGACCAGAGTAAAACCACTGTTTTTCATTTTCATCACTGAAAACTCCCCTGTAGCACAAATTTTTTAAGAGTACGATTCTGCCCGCATGTTTAGTATATCGGGCGTGTGGAAAAAAATGTTCGACACCGCCAAGGCTTTCGCTCGCGTGCGTCGCGGTTCGAGCATTCCTCCTTTCACGAGCACACTCGTGCCCTCAAAGCGTCTCCAGAACTATCACTATGGTACGCTTTAAACGCTGATTTGTCAAATTTTTTTGCAGGCGGTGCTTACTGAAAATACATAGGGGGAGTAAGATGATCAAGCGCATAAGTCCATGAAACAAAAAGGGATAAATTGTTCGCATTTCCGCTCAAAAACCCGTCCCCAAAAAAAAGTTTCGGCCATCTCAAGATAGGGCATAAATGCCGCAAAGAGGAGTATGGCGGTTTTGGCCCCCTCCCGCAATGCCGGTCCTATCTGAAACAGGCCCTACAGGAACGGAAAACCATGGAAGCTGAATTCAAAACGGCTGGTATTCGGCGGGTAGAAAAGAAGGAATGGGGTTTTGTTACAATCACCGGACGGAGCTTACGTCGCCCGCTTCAGTATGATATACAAATGCTCTACAGGCAGGCTTCCAGTTCTCACACTCATATGCGCATTCATCGTCGCGACCTCCCACCCTTCACGCCCTTTTTCTTCGAGGTAGTTATACAAAGTTGTATCCACCCAGTTTTGTTGCTGCTTGCCGTTCACGTAATGCACTTTCCACGATATTTCCTTTGGAAGCACGAATCCGAAAATGCCTTTTCCATGTTTTTCGGCCACGATGAACTTATGTTCCCATTTTTGCATACACCGCCTGCCTTTTGGTACCGCGATACGACTATATTACGGAGAGGGCTGTCATTTCCCGCCAGGCTTAAGTGTACGTTCTCCGCGAATCGTGAGTCAAGTAATGCCACGACTCCTCAGCTCCCTGAAAAAAAACGGATTTGAGAGCATTCTTTATTATATTGGTAATAATAGTGGGTGCTCTCCACCCTGCCGAACAGGGACTCTCGACTTGGGCACGATCGGGAGCACTCCCGGAGTGAAATCTTGAGATGGCCAACCCCATAAGCACTTCTCCGGAAATCGACGCCTTACCCCGGGTTCCAACACTCAAGCGGAGGGCCGGCAAACTCCGGGTACGCTCAAATAGTAGTAGATCTCCCCTCTTGGTGCTTTTTTTGTGAATACAGGAGGAAGCACTTGAAAGACAACCGGAAATCGGCTGGAAACTTCATGTACGCGTCGGCTATCCTGCTCTGCGCAGCATTGTGGCTGTGTAATACTCCCACCCATGCATCAACCGGCTGGGAATGCCGGCAACCGGATTGGGTAATAGCCGCGTGGGAATCCCGGGATCATGTAGATGAAATCGGATATGCGTCGGCCGCCGATAATATTGCTGAAAACCTCGGCGAGAAAGCTGGGCCGATCCTCAAAAGCCTCTCGAAGCGCTCTGCAGGAGCGCGGGCCGACAGAGAGGCATATATTCGACTCGCCCAGCAGCAGCGCAAAGAACTCCTTTCTCCCTATCTCGATCGGATTCGAAAAGTTATCTATACCGAACATAACATCATGGGGGGACGATCACATTACGCCTACACCGAAGGGCTGACCGATCATCCTCAATCGGGAATGGGTGACAAAGGAGGAGGTCTCTACCTGCTCACCATCGACGAAGAAACGGTGTGCACTGTTGAGTCACTACTTGAAGTACCCGAAGGCATCCTGCGGGATCCGGACGTTTCGTTTGACGGTAAACGGATTCTTTTCTCAAAGCGGGACTCAAAACATGAGGACTATCACCTGTTCGAGATGACCGTCGCGGATCGGTCGATTCGGCAGATCACGTTTGGGGAAGCGCACGCGGATATTGAGCCGGCCTATTTACCAAATGGTGGAATTGTTTTCAACTCCACCCGGTGCGTCCAGGACGTCGACTGTTTCCCCAGACCAGTCAGCAATTTCTATCTCTGCGATATCGACGGTCGCTTTATTCGCAGAATCGGATACGATCAGGTACATACGAACTATCCTACGATCATGTCGGAGGGAACAGTGTTGTATACGCGGTGGGAGTACAACGATCGTAAGCAAATCCTGACGCAGTGCCTGTTCAAAATGAACCCTGACGGTACGAAACAGCAGGAGTTCTTCGGGAACAACACGGAGTTCCCCACTTCAATTCTTCATGCTAGAGAAATACCGAATTCCAACGGGAAAGCCATTGCAATATTGTCGGGTCACCATACCGATCAGCAGGGCTACCCGGCGATCATTGATCCGGCAAAGGG
>CAZEMW010000518.1:0-642 GCA_964513105.1 uncultured Fibrobacterota bacterium | reverse complement strand
GTCCAACTCATTGCTCCCGAGCGACAGATAGTCGATCCGGATAATTCGACCGAGCGGGATTTCTACGGGCAATTGGGCGATGTCTACCAATATCCATATCCGCTTGATGAGAACTCATTTCTTGCCGCACACCGGTATCTGGAGGAAGGGAAGGATGATCCAAAATTCGATCTGGTCTTCGTTACGCGGGACGGGATACGAGAAATACTGGCGCGTCCAAAAGATTTGTCATGCGGGCAGCCCCTCCCCCTTGCTCCCCGCGATGAGCCGCCGGTTCTCAGTAGCCCCGTAGATTACCGTAAAGATGAGGGGGATTTCAGCATTATTGATGTGTACTACGGAGAATCTTCCGAAGGGATAGACCGGGGCACAATCGATCGAATAAGAGTCGTAGGTATCAAATACCGCGCTCGTTCCCTTAGTCCGGCCGCAGCGGGAAATTCATATACGCCGGTTGCCGTGGGCTCCGGAACATGGGATGTGAAAGTGGTAATAGGTGAGGCCGAAGTGTACGAAGACGGCTCTGCGTGGTTCACCGCTCCGGCTCGCATGCCGCTCTATTTCCAACTTGTCGACACCAACGGGTTCGTCGCCCAGACAATGAGAAGCTGGACCACGCTTCAACCCGGAGAGGGACAGAGC
>CAZEMW010000517.1:0-3468 GCA_964513105.1 uncultured Fibrobacterota bacterium | reverse complement strand
GCTCAGGATGAACGGGGGGGGCTTCGACAAGGTCAGGACGAACGGGGAGGTGAGAGGGATGAATGTTGAGGTTGGAGGTCTGAAATCCGAAATGGACATGATCGAGGAGCGGGTTGTTGATTTTGTTCGGCGGGTTTGTGGGGATGTTTCGGTGGAGGTTGCGCGGGTGCTTGCATTGGCGAGTGCGGGGGCTCGTCGGGGGCATATGTGCTTTGACCTTCGGAATCCGGAAGAGGCTCTGGATGATGTGGGGGAGGCGGTGGGTGGCTTTGAGGACCCCGATCGACTCGCAGTGTCTCTTCGGGCCGGTTCGGCTGTGGGTCGACCGGGAGATTTCCGGCCTTTTATCCTTGAGCGAACCCGATTGTATACGCATACGTTTTTCAATTACGAGACACGCGTTGCCGCGGGGATAGCCGAGCTGGCAAAACGGTCTTTTTCGTTGCGGAATCAGAGTGCGGTGGTATCTCGAGTGTGTGAAGCATTCCCTCTGGAATCCCAGTGGTCGGTGTTTCGCCGGGTAGCGGCGTGGAATGCCTTGACCCGAGGGTTCTGCATGATATCCGGCGGTCCCGGAACCGGCAAGACGACATCGGCGGCAAGAATTCTCTCACTACTCACCGAACACAACCCCGACCTGCGCATTGTCCCCACCGCCCCGACCGGGAAAGCCGCAGCTCGTCTGGAAGAAGCATTGGGTGTTGGTCGGTCGTCTGAAGAGCATCCGGACGGCTCATCCCGGCCCGCCGTAGACCGGGCCGTGACTCTTCATCGGCTTCTCGGGGCAGGTGGCGTTTCGGGTCGATTTATTCACGGGCCAAACAATCCAATACCCGCCGACGTTATTGTTGTGGACGAGGCATCGATGGTTGACGTACCACTCATGTCTCATTTGCTCGACGCCCTGGGTCCGGGCGCTCGCCTGATTCTACTGGGCGACCACCATCAGTTGGCATCGGTCCAGGCGGGCTCACTTCTGGCGGATATCTGCTCGGAAAGTGCACTCGACGGAATCACCACCCGGTACGCGAAACGCCTGGGAGATCGATTCGGGAGCGCACTTCCAATTTGTGACTCGGAATCCCCGCTCGCCGATTGTATCGTGGCGTTTCGGGATGTCTACCGGTTCGACGAAGGAATCAGGGAAGTGTCGGATGCGGTGCGAAACGGGGATTCATTCAAGGCCTATGATACCTGTGTCAATCAGTCGTACGCAAGCGCACGATTTATCGCTCACCATGCGCCCCTTTCCACCCAACAGGTCCTGGAGTACATTGTCGAAGGGTATGCGGCGCTTGCCGGTGCCGTAACGCCGGAGCAGGCTTTTGCGGCTTACGGTGAGTTCAAGGTGTTATGCGCCGTGCGGAAGTCTTCGGTGGGGGTCGAGTCGGTAAATCGTCTAGTCGAAAACCGCTTGTTTCACCGAGGGCTTTTGAGCCCGCACAGTCAGGTCTATGCGAACAGGCCTGTACTCATTCAGAGAAACGATCATGCCCTTGGAGTATTTAACGGTGATATTGGAATCATTCTTCCGGATGAATCCGCCCACGGAGAGCTTCGGGCCTTTTTCTCTTCACCCAAAGGCGGCTACCGCTCAATCGCCCCCGCGCACCTTCCTCCCCACGAGACTGCTTTCGCCTTAACGGTTCACAAAAGCCAGGGTTCTGAATTTGGAGACGTACTGTTTCTTCTTCCTGAGCGCGACACACCGGTTCTTACCCGTGAACTGGTCTACACCGCACTCACTCGGGCTCGTCGGTCGGTGAGTATTGCGGGTACGCGCTTTCTGTTCGAGCAAGCAGTCAATCGTCCGACTCGTCGGGCGTCGGGGTTGGCTGGAAGGTTGTGGGGGGAGGATGTTGGGGGTGGGGTTCAGATGAGGTTGGGGGTTTGAGGAATGAGGAATGAGGAATGAGGAATGAGGAATGAGGAATGAGGAATGACGGGTGACGGGTGACGGGTGACGGGTGACGGGTGACGGGTGACGGAAGAAAAGGTTCGGGGTACGGGGTACGGTGGTACGGTGGTTTGGGGTTGGGGATTTGCCCTGGGGGGCTGGAATCATCTATTATAATGAATAGCTTTACCCGAGCAGGATGGTCTTCGGGCGTGGAATTCGTGGTCCCGAAAAATCTGATCGTCCTTGTTCGACCTATCCCGATCGCCGACCACGCAGCGGCGGTGCCGACGTTTTTTGATGAGGTGCCGCCGACGGGGGACCGGTGCGTGCGGGGATATGGATGAATCGCCATTTTTCCTTATCACAATGTGCCCTGGAGGTCATCATGTCGAGAATGAAGTCGCTTCACACTCAAACTGCCCTTACCGACGTTTTTTCCCAGGAAAATGAAGGTCGGCGCTTTCGCTCCCCGACCGGTTTCGTCGGGACGGGGACATCGGAGTCCGATTCTCGGTCGCGTCCGTCGAGCCCCGAAGAATGGGTGAGAATTTGGATCGAGAAAACGCGCCGGATGCATGCCGAGTCGCCGTCGAACCAGACCGGATCGAACACTCAGAGGATCTGCGCAACGGTCGAGCGGTATTTGAGAGAGAATCCGTACCCACCCAGAAGAATTTATGTCGATCGAGCAAAAGGCTTCATCCGGAAGATCGGAGCCGATGCCGCTGAGGCATTGCTGTTTTTCTATGAGACGGTCGTTCCTTCGAGCGAGCATCTCGATGCCATTCGCGAATGCGGCGATCATCTGCCGGAATCCGCTTCCCAAACGATAGCGCCCACAAAAAGAAGGCAACCGGAAGGTCCGTCCGCCGAGGTCTCGGTACCCGCGGCTCCAACTTACAGCAACACGGGGCGCCCAACCGTCGAAACCGAGACAAACCGGCCCGATCGGCACCAAGATGGTTGTCATTTCCTTGAAAATGCCAAACCCGAAGAGCTGCTGGAGCGACTTCGGGAGGAGATCAAGTCGAGAAGCTTCAGCTCCCATACGTTGAAGAACTATCAAACAGCGGTATCGCGTTTTCTGGACGCTCTGACCCCGGAAACGTGCGGAGACTGGTCTTCGGCCTTCAAACGGCATCTTATCAGGCTCAAGGAGGAATATGGATTGGCGCCGTCGACCATAAACAACCATGCGGCATCGATAAAGTTTTTCTTCACCGAAGTACTTGAGATTCAGCCCGGAGACGATCTCATGGTGCGCATGAAAACGGGGAAACCGTTGCCTCGGGTCCACTCAAAGGAGAATGTCGCCGCGATTCTGAGGGCACCAAGGAATGCCAAACATCGTCTGATCCTTATGCTGGTATATGGCTGTGGACTGCGGCTGGGCGAAGTACGGGTGCTCCGGCCGGTGGATATGGATGTCGATCGGAAGGTGTTATGGGTAAGGAAGGGCAAGGGGAAGCGTGATCGAATGATTATGCTCGACGGTGACCTGATTCCCAGGGTGAAGGCGTGGCTCGTATCGGGGCGTGGTGAGGAGTTCCTATTTGAAGGCTATACTC
>CAZEMW010000516.1:0-3475 GCA_964513105.1 uncultured Fibrobacterota bacterium | reverse complement strand
CCGAATGTGTGCGTGTGCCGGATGAGCTCTCCATGTTTCCTCCATCTTGACTGGTCGTTGAGCCCTTGTGGATCAGGACATCGCGGACGCAGCCGGTATTGATGATTCGAGCATGCTCTTATCAACCGCGCCGTGCTCGTTTGTCGGCAAATCGTCCACCATTTCTATGTATTTGGGAATCAAAATTGACTCCAGGTTCTTTTGACAAAAATGCTTGACGTCAGATGCCTTCAGGGCACTTCCGGGCTCGGGTACCACAAACGCTTTCAACGCGTATCCCAGTATGTCGTCACGAACCCCGATAACGGCGCTTCGACGAACACCGGCGATCTGCGAAATGGTTTCCTCCACCTCGATCGTGCTCACCCGTACTCCGGAGCAAATGATGGTTTCATCTTTTGTCCCGACCCAGTACAGATACCCGTCTTCATCCATTCTGAACTGATCCCGGGTATACACTTTTCGATCTTCGGGATACTTCTCCGAAAGGAACCTCGCCTCGGTGTCTTTGGGAGACTTCCAGTACCCCTGCGTGACACTCGCCCCCCGAACAACCAGTTCGCCAATATCGTTGGGGCCGACCGCTTTCCCGTCCATTCCCCTGATCGACACCTCGCAATTGGGAAGTGGACGTCCTACCGATGTAGGATGGGACCGGAATTCCTCAGGTGCCAGTCGGGTCACCCGGCTGCACTCCGTCACTCCATACATGGTGACAATATCGGCATTCGGGAATGTCGATCGCAGCAGGCCCATTTCGCTCTCGGACAGATGTCCGCCGGTATTCACAATGTATCGCAGAGATATCAGATCCCTTGGACGCGATTCTCCCAATCTCCCCAGAAGAGCTGCAATCGAAGGGACAATGGGGAAAACGGTTACCCCTTCCCGCTCTATAGTGTCGAGAGCACTATTGAGATTCTTAAAGGGCTCGCCCAGGACAAGCGTTCCGCCAAACATTACAGTAGTCAACACCCGATAGAGTCCATAATCAAGAGGTAACGGTAATGAATCGAGAATAGCATCGTTTTCCTCGTTCCCCGTCTGCTGTATCATGCTTCGTGCAGCCGCAATCATATTATGATGCGTCTCCATGACTCCTTTGGGCCGTTCTCCCGCCGATGTATAGACAATGGCAGCAAGGTCGGCATCGATTCCTCTTGGCTGGCGCGAAATATCGGGACGAGGGTGCTGACTCAGTAGTTCGTTCCACCCGTAGGACCATCCCCCGGTATCGGGAGGATGCTGCTCTTCGCCTTCGATCCAGACAACTGAGCAACCAACATGGGGATACTGTTTAAAACAGTCAATCACCACCTCTTTCGTTTCTACATGGGACACCATCGCCTTCGCGCCGCTGTCTTCCAGAATGTAGCCCAGCTTATCGGCCTTCACCGATCCATCCAGCATAACATAGGTACCCCCGGCTTTTAGTATGCCGTAGATCGCCACGACGGTTTCGGTCGATTTATCCAGATGAACCACAATTCTGTCGCCACGCCGAATTCCGATGTCCAGTAAGGCAGATGCAAAACGATTTGCGAGATGATCTATTTCAGCGTAGGTTAACCGGGAATCGCCACACACCAGCCCCGTATGATACGGCCGACGCTTCGCACTTCGCGTGAGCCATTCATGCACTAATACCGGATCAAACTCAATCATACGGTCCTCCACATTCCGGCGCCTCCGCCGTATAGATACTTCTGGAAAAACTACTTGTCACATATCCTTTCGGAGCCGTTACTCCGTTGATTTCTCACTATTCGTCTTTAACGGAAATACTGTTCACCGGCTTTCTTCTATTAGCCGAAGTTCTTCTTACCGGTCGAAGCCCCCTTACAAACTCTTCGTATGATGCCTTGTGCGTAAGTGCCACTTCCGCTCGAGCAAGCGGCACCGCCTTCTGATACCCAAACAGCACTCCGGGCGGAACATCACGGGTGACCACTGTTCCGGCTTG
The DNA here is from genome assembly GCA_964513105.1 of uncultured Fibrobacterota bacterium. Classification (GTDB taxonomy): domain Bacteria; phylum Fibrobacterota; class Chitinivibrionia; order Chitinivibrionales; family CAYFVL01; genus CAYFVL01. The sequence goes on along the minus strand of CAZEMW010000516.1, from coordinate 1,512 downwards.
AATCACGGAACCCTGCCCTATCGTTACCCCAGGGAGGATCACGCAATGTGGCCCCACGAAAACCTCATTCCCAATCACCACCTTCCCCGCGCTCTCTGTTGTTCGCCGGGGCCCCCAGTAGAAATGGGTTATGATGCTGGTGCGAATACCGATACTACTGTCGTCGCCTATGGTAACCGCTTCCGGGTGAAGCTCATCGATGTACACCATGCGACTGATCCAGACGTTTTTCCCGATAACGGCGCCTCGCAGGCGATGAAGCCAGGGACGAATCGAATACCCGCCCGGAACGCTGTAGCTTATCCTGTGCAAAACTCGCTGTACCAGTCCCTGCCCCATGCTGAATCCCATCCACTATTCTCCCCATCGCGGGGCGATTTCATTTTCTATGCCGAGTAAATCCAGTACTCGCGCAACGGTTCCACCAACGATATCGTCTATTGTCTTCGGACGCGTATAGAATGCGGGCACAGGTGGACATACAACCGCACCCATTTCAGTTACTTTTGCCAGCAAGTGGAGATGCCCCTTGTGCAGCGGTGATTCTCTCACCACCAGAATAAGGGGCCTCCGTTCCTTCAGAGTTACATCTGCCGCACGCGTCAACAGGGTGTCCGCGTACGAATTCGCGACTGCCGAAAGCGTCTTTATCGAACACGGAGCGATTACCATCCCATGTGTCCGAAACGAACCGCTTGCTAATGGTGATTCAAAATCCATAAGGTCATACGCTCTTGTCGCCGACTCACGGACATCTCCCGCGCTCCGGTCCGTCTCCCTGCCGATGACCCCTTCGGCATTTCGTGTTATCACCAGATGGGTTTCCGCTCTCCCCATCAATTCCTCGAGCAGACGAATTCCATAAATGGAGCCCGATGCTCCGGTGACACCCACCGCAACCTTTTTCATTGCAGAATACTCCTCTCGATTCTTACCGAATGAGCCTGCCTGTCAGGGAGCCGGTTTGCATACTGTCCTATAGTTCAGTACTCGACTCGCAATACGGCAAACTTCCGGTACCCATCTACACATGCAACCCATGTGCCGGCACCGGTTTTGTGGGGATCTACATGGTGCATGCCGTGTCGATTCCAACTATCTTTTCCCGACTCAACCACGGGAGTCGAAAACATAGTTTCCTCGGCAAAGGAATTCCGGTTCAAATTGGTAATTCCAAACGCATGTACCCGTTTTCCATAGGTAGGATAGCTGTCTTGCGCAAATCGGAGTGGGATACCCTCGTGTATCAGTACCCTTCCGGCCAATCGTGCTTTTTTGCCGTTCTCTCGAACCACCGGGCTTTCCGGATGTTCGATAAACGTTCCTTCAAGCGAATCAGCCGCAAAAAGCCGCAGCTCATCATGGTTTTGTGGCGTGCTGCACGTCAATAACCACCATCGATTCCGAAATTGGAAAAGCACCGTGTCGGAGTACTTTCCTTTTACGAGTGTACGTACATACTTCCACTGCTCGGGAAAATCGTCGGCGCGGTACAGCCGTACACCATCCGCC
>CAZEMW010000515.1:0-3483 GCA_964513105.1 uncultured Fibrobacterota bacterium | reverse complement strand
CATACGCGATCTAGTACGGTCTCGTGGGCTCGGTGTTGTGTATAAGAGACAGGGTGGGGAAGGCATTTCGAAACGAGATCAACACCAAGAATTTTCTGTTTCGAACGCGTGAATTCGAGCAGATGGAAATGCAGTACTTTGTGAAACCCGGCGAAGAAGACCGGTGGTTTGAGTACTGGCGTGAGAAGCGGATGAACTGGTTCACCGAGCTGGGCATGAACCCCGAAGCGCTTCGATGGCATGAGCACGACAAACTCGCCCATTATGCCAAAGCCGCATTCGATATCGAATTCAAGTTTCCGTTCGGATGGGGTGAGGTCGAAGGTATACACAGCCGGACGGATTTCGATTTGTCTCAGCACGAAGAGTTCTCCGGCAAGAGCATGAAATATTTCGATGATCAGACAAAAGAGAGATACATTCCGTACGTTATTGAGACCTCGATCGGTGCGAGTCGTTCGTTTATGGCCTTCCTCTGCGCGGCATATCACGAAGAAACCGCGCCGACCGCGGGGGGCGGTGAAGAAACCAGAATCGTGCTGAAATTTCATCCCCGACTCGCGCCAATGAAAGCCGCCGTGCTTCCGCTGGTGAATCGTGACGGTATGGATGAGCTTGCGATGAACCTGACCAAGGACCTTCAGAAGCATTTTCGGGTTTTCTACGACGACACCGGTGCGATTGGACGCCGGTATCGCCGTCAGGATGAGATCGGTACCCCGTTCTGCTTTACCGTTGATTCGCAGACGCTCGAGGATCAGACGGTTACGGTTCGCGACCGTGACTCAATGGAGCAGCATCGCATAAATATGAGTGAAGTACGCAACTTTCTGTTCGATAAGATAGAGGGGTAGGCCTGCGTTGTGCCGTGCCGGCCGCCTAGCTTGGAACTGTGAGTTCGAACTTCAGTTGGGTAACACACAGTGGGGGGATTGGGGCGCTTGTGAATGCCTCATTCCCAAACTGGGTGCCCCGAACTTCAGTTCGGGAGAGTACGCTGAAAAACCGTGAAAAACATGGGACCGGCACTGAAGTACCGGCCACACGCTGTGGGGATTTGTGCGTTTTCTCCTCCCTCGCCTTAATTGCCGCCTCTCCTCTCATCAGACTGTTACGCGATATGAGTTAAACCCGAACTCCCGCGAGGAACTATGGCCCGAAAAATCAACGTGGTGATGGGCGGACCATCGGCTGAGCATGAAGTCTCTCTGGCAACCGGTCGTGAAGTGCTGCTGCATCTGAATAGATCGAAGTACACTCCGCGGGCGGTGGTGATAACCCGTGAGCTGCAATTCTATGTGGCCGATGCCGCCGATGTCGGTTCACTTCCTGCAGTGGAAGAGCTTGCGGCACCTGAGAATTCGGACAGATTTCAGGGCCCCTACGCACCGGGCGCTGCGGAAAAGGTGTGGGGCGATTGTGAGGCCGCGTTTCTCGCGCTTCATGGAGAATTCGGTGAAGACGGGGTCATTCAGGGTTATCTCGATACGCTCGGCATTCCATACAACGGTTCCGGTGTTCTGGGAAGCGCAGTTTGCCTCAACAAGGTGTTGACGAAGCGATTGTTCGAGCAGGCCGGAATTCCTACTCCCCCGTACAGCATTGTCGACGGTTCGGGAAACGCTCCGCACCTGGCTCGTCTTCATGGCCTCCCCTGCTATGTGAAGTGCCCACAGTCGGGTTCGAGCAGGCTGATGGGGCGGGCGGATACGGTTGAGCAACTTGCCGGCTATTTGAAAGAGTTCTCACAATACTCTGAAGAAGTACTGGTGGAGACCACCGTGACGGGGATGGAGCTGAGCTGTCCGGTACTCGAATATCCCGACGGCAGCGTGCGTACTCTTCCTGCGGTTCTCATACGCCCGGCCAAGTCCTCGTATTTCGATTTTGAAGCAAAGTACACCGATGGGGCTTGTGAGGAGATTGTGCCTGCGCCGATTGATGAGTCGGTCGAAGCACGGATTCGGGAAATTGCACTTCAGGCGCACAAATTGTGCAACTGTCGCGGGCTTTCCCGCACCGATGTAATCCTTCAGGAGTCTACAATCTATGCACTGGAAATCAACAGCCTTCCCGGCCTTACCAGCCAATCGCTTGCTCCGAAATCATTTGCGGCGCAGGAGGGCGATTACGAGAAGCTGCTTGATGTTCTGCTTCGAACCGCAATTGAACTTCCGCGAAACCGACACAAATGACAAAAACACTGGGAATTGATACTTCATCGACCGAGTTGAGTATCGGACTATACGCCAACGGTGCTCCCGTTGTCGGAATGACTCGATACGTGCGAAACTCGCACGCCGAGCATATCGATGCGGTCATGAAATATGTGTTCGAATCGAACCATCTTCGCGCCGCCGATATCGATCGGGTAGCCGTTGCGGTTGGACCGGGGTCATTTACCGGCTTGCGTATCGGCATGGGATATCTGAAAGGGCTTTTTTTCGGCAGAGACGTGCCCGTGCTCGAAATATCGTCGCTCGAATGCATTGCGGCTTCCTGGCCCGGCGAGGCACCGCTCATAGCCGTGGCACTGGATGCCCGGAAAGGAAATGTGTTCCGCGCACGTTTCGGAAAAACTCCCGAAGGAGTGGATCGGATTATCGACGACGAGCTGGTGACGCTTGAGCAGTTCAGAAACGAACTTACCCCCGACACCATTGTCTTGACCGACACACTGGGTTTTGCCCGAAGTACCGCCTTTGTCGACATGCATACCGTAAGTGTACACTATGCAGTGGAGAACCATCCGATTTCACGCGGATTGACTCTCGCACGTATGGCCGAACGAACCGATCAATCCGATCCGCGGTGGACCACTCCACGCGATGTGCTCCCGAGATACTTACAGGCCTCGGCGGCCGAACGGATGCGTATGGACACTATGAAGCAGGACCGTCAATGATTTTCTCGAATCTTCCACTCAGCCTGACGGTGCTGATCCAGGCAGTCATAATCCTGATCTGCGTGTTCCTGCTCTATCGGCTCTTTCAGGCCCATCGTATCTATCTGAGCAAAATGCACCTGGAATCCACCTTCGATTCCATCGACGACCCTCTCGCCATTGTAGACACCCGATACCGCCTTGTGAGGGTCAATCGGGCCTACACCACGCTCGTGAAGGCCGACTTCAAGGACCTGCTGGGTCAACGCTGCTACGAAGTCCTCAGGAATCGCCAGACCCCCTGCGAGGACTGCAGGCTCAACAAGGTTCTTCTGACCGGCCGACGAGAATACCTGGCACGTTCTCCCTACATGAAAAAGGCCGAGAAAAGGACCCTGTCTTTCACATTTTACCCGTTCCTCGAGAATGTTCGAACCCCCAAAGCGGTTGTTGAACACATCCGCGACATCACTCAGTTGGAGTACCTGAAGGAGAATCTGGAAAACCAGAATCGCGTGCTTACCGATACGACCACCATTCTTCGTCAGGCGCAGAAAGAGATGAACGAAGAACTCTCGGTGGCTCGTCAGGTGCAGCAG
>CAZEMW010000514.1:0-3496 GCA_964513105.1 uncultured Fibrobacterota bacterium | reverse complement strand
GGTTCCGAGGGGGACGTGCCGCCGATATCTATTCCCGACCCCGGGATCTACACGCCCTCGGAAGAAGTTCTTGCGGCACAGCGATTTCAGAAATCGTATCCCGAGATCGGTTTCTTGTGGAAATCTCACCTGGGTACCCGCGACACGGCTGTCCTTCAATGGGCGGATCAGGACCCGGTTGAGCTGTTCACCGATCAGTACGGATTTATCAACAGCCCCGAGGCTATAGAGATGCAGCAGGCCGGGACCCGGATTGATATTCTCGGACTGGGGGGATCATTTATGCAGGGCGCGGCCACGGTTTTTCATGATTTTTTCTCAATTTATGATCGATTCTACTACAGCATGGCCACCCATCGTCATACGTTCCCCATGTTTTCCGCCGTGTTTGACCAGTATGGCGATTCCGTACAGCCCTCGCTTGTAGTTTTGGGACTCAACGAAGCGTCGCCGGCTCTCATTGAAGATTATCGGAACTGGGCCGAATCCGGTCTTGACTGGTTCACCTATCACTCCGGCACCTGGGCCGGTCCGCCGATCGACTCACGCCCGAATCCCGGCCCGCTTAACCGGTGGGAAACCGGATATGCCCTAACAACCGCGGTGCTCAGGAAAGTCGGGCTGTACAAGACAACACCTCCGGCAGAGGAAAAGCAGATTGAAGGCACGGTGCGGGAAATTCAAAGAATCGCCGAGAAGTGCGAACAACGTGGCTCTCGCCTACTCGTTTTATACATTCCAAGCAAAGCGACCACACTCACCGGCAGTTCGAAGGGGCTTGCGATCAATGAAGAAATTCTGAGTCGACTGGAACGGTTGGATATTCAATGCCTTGATTTACGACCGACATTCGAGAATGTGGATGATCCCTCTTCGCTGTACTACGTGGTCGACGGGCACTGGAACAAGTATGGCATGGTTGAGGCGGCGAAGGCGGTCGAGCGGTGGATTGATTCGCACGGCGAACGCTGAACTCGATCCGGGGCGGGCCCGCCCAACTGTCGGCATTCCCGCATACTACCTGCAACGTCCTTGTTGCCCGACCCAAATCGATGCACATCGTTCGCTCGCTCGGCAAATGTTATCTTGTTCCTTGAGGCACTGATGCGCTTGTTCGTCATGGGCAACAGGCCGTTCCGCGCTGCGTGGCACAAGGACCATACTGCGTGCGTTTGATGTTTCTTACACGAGGAGGGTGACATGAAATGTATTCGACGACTCCACGCTCTAGGCATGTTTGCGATACTGCCGGCCGTATCTGTGTCGTTTGCCGCGAATAAGGTGTTTGATATCGCATACATCGACGGAAAAATCATTCTCGGGGGCGACATCGACAGCTACGACGGACATGCTGTTACTGATATCGTCGCGCTGAACGCCGACGGCAGCGTGGACGAGACTTTCGTGGCCGAAGGCGATCCCGCCGAGTCGAAATCAGTTCGGAGTATCCTGCCCCTCCCGAGTGGCAAACTGATGCTCGGGGGTATATTCGACACGTTCAATGGACAGAGCGCGAAATCCGCGGTGCTCATAAACGGCGATGGAAGCACGGATCCCTCTTTCACGTCCAAAGCCGGCGGGCGAATCTACGCCGTGGTTCCGGCAGGACAGGATAAATTTCTTCTGTGCGGAAGCTTCACGGAGTACGACGAGCAATCCTACCGGAGTATTGTACGTGTGACGGAGACCGGCGCATATGACGACGGATTCGACATCGGAACCGGTGTTGACGACCAGAGCTGTGTCATTGGCCGTGCCGGGCCTAACCTTATTAGCGATGCAGTTGTGTTAAGCGACGGGTCGATACTGGTTGGCGGCGCTTTTGAGCAATTCAACGGCGTTGGGCGCAAGGGCGTTGTTCGGCTGAATAGCGACGGGAGTGTCGACGAGAGCTTTGACCTCGGTATGGACATGTCATCGGATGTGGTCTGCTTCTCTCCTCACAACGGTGTGTACAGCATGGAGCAGTGCGCGGACGGAACTATTCTGGTCGCCGGCAGTTGGTCCCGGATCGACGGCACCGGTAACGGCAAAATCGTACGGCTGAATTCGGACTTGTCGCTCGACGTGGCATTCTCCGAGAAGCAGAAGCCAAGCAGTGGCGTACGTGACGTAGCGTGCGGCAGCAGCATATTTTTCGGCGGCCGGTTCACGACCCTGTTCGGAACCAATGACACCAGTGTTCAACGAATGGCCAAGGTTGATTATGACGGCACGTTGGATCTGACATTCGATGTCGGCTCCGGGCCGAGCGGTGGTGGGATGGTCATCTACGCAATCGAGCGTGTCGGCAACTACGTGCTGGTAGGTGGAGACTTCACGTCATTCAACGGCCGGGAAGCCGAAGGTTTCGTCATGCTCGACAGCACCGGCGCGGTAGTTACCTCCCTGTCCACCAGGAATGCGGCCGAGCGGCACGCGCAGGGCCGAGGACACGTAGCACTGCGGGTACACGGGAAGGGCATAACGATAGGGAATCCCGCTGCATGCATGGCCGTTGATGTATTCGCGATGAACGGAGGAAAGATAGGCTCCTATACCCCGAGCGCACGAATCGATCTGTCGAGTCACGGGCGTGGGGGGTACATCGTTCGGATCTCTCGGTTCGACGGCAGGTCCGACACCCGTAGAATCGTGATGAAGTAGGTCGACAGGGGTCAAGTCCTCTTCGCAGGCAATTACGGGGCGGGTTCGCCCACCTTGCGCGAATTCCATGTGCTATGCGATTCTGAGACCAAATCGGCCACCAAAGATCAATGACTTACACGCAATTTTGTCGCGAGACTGGTTTTCGACTACCTCGCGAGTGAAAGAGGACAGGGTTGAGAATTGGCGCAAGTCATTGATTTTCAACATAATCGGAACGGCTTGTGAGTGTTCGCAACTCGCCCGCGATCTCCCGGGGCTTTTCCTCAGCGACGAAATGCCCGGCGTCCGCAAGACGAGTCACCCGGGCATGGGGGAAAGCGCCGGTCCACGTGTTCAGTTCTTTTTCCCGAAAAGCAATATCCTTCATTCCCCATGCAATGGCGATTTTCTTACCCGCAATAGCCTCTCGAGATTCCCAAAGAGACTGGAGCCACCGGGATGCACCTATGATCTGCTTCGGAAACACCCGGCACCCCTTCCGATTGTGCCGATCGCCCAGAGGCATTATGTAGTGTTTATGGATTTCCGACGTAAGTCTCTTTTTGTCGCCGAATAGCATCGGTACCATTGTTCGTGCAAAAAAGTTATGCCTATCAATAAGAAATGACCCTATCGCTCCTCCCATAAAAGCACTGAATGCACGGTAGTATATATCTGTTTCTGCGGACCAGAGCCACGTGTTGGTAATGAGAGCCCCGGCAGTTTTGTCCGGATGTTTGATCGCGTATGATAACCCAATCGGTCCGCCCCAGTCTCCTACCACAAACGTGCAGTTGCTCAAATTAAGCGATTCCAAAAATTCTTCAAGGTTTCGAGCGTGGTCGCCGGGCAGGTACGTCCAGTTTTC
>CAZEMW010000513.1:0-3501 GCA_964513105.1 uncultured Fibrobacterota bacterium | reverse complement strand
CCTCCATATATCATCCGTTCCATAAGATAGCGATCGACCGGGTGGATATCGGATTCATAGGTGCGATAGCCGGATTCCCGCAGGTTTCGAGCGCAGGAGAGCAGATCGTATTGGCTTTTAAAGTACAGACAATCCACAGGCTCTTTGTCAACCGACCGAAGCGGCAGTGGTTTGCGTTCGGCGGCGAGATTTGTCTGCGTATCGGGCACTGAGCGGGGAATGAAGAAAACGGGGCGAAAGCTGTCTACCCTGACCAGAACCGGGAAGCCGTCGGCTCCTTTTGCGTACAGCTCCAGCTCCAACCGTCCGCCACGATCGCGGTAGCCGTGAGTAAGGAGAAACGCAGTGATGGCCTTACTCATGCTTATCTATCCCGGTCGGTTTCCTCGGAGCGGTTGAGTCTCCTGAAATCTGCCCATATTCCGTCTGCGACGTGGTCGTATGCCGCGCGAGGCGTTGTGGTCTCATGTATTGATACAGTGCGTATCGCGGTGCTCTGATTCCGGTACCAGTCGAGCACTGGTTGGGTATCTTGAAGATACGATTCGAGCTTTCGTCGAATTGTCTTACGGTCGTTGTCGTTGCGTTCGGATCGGTCTTCGTGGCCTTTCCCGGCGTGTGACAGCTCATACCGCCTCATCGCGGTCGGCATATCGCAATCCAGTTGGATTACTGTACGAACCCGAAATCCGGCATTATCCAGATCCCTTGCCTGACCGACATGGCGTGGTATACCGTTGAGCAGCAGAATGTCCGATTTCCTGTCAAAATCTCGTTGTTCCATATATACACTTATAATCTGGACGGCAATCGGGAAATGGGCGTCGTCGAGAAGCGCCCCGCTCAGTACCGATTGGACATACTGATGTTCCTCGATGGGCAAACCGAATGATTCGGGCGAAATCGCGGCCTTTCGAAGGCACTCACCGAAATCCAGATGCACCACCCGTGGGCCCTGTCGTGCCGACTCTGATGCAATTAGTCGACCGAGAGGGGATTTCCCGGAGTTTGAGGTGCCGATCAAGGCTATGCAGGAGGTTATCATAATCCGTGCCTGTCTGAAAGGCTCCCGGTACCCCCAACAGAAGTGCTGTACCGGGTCTGGTCGAAGTTTCGAAGTCAACCGGCTCTTCGGGGACGGGAATACGCCCCTTCGGATCCGTCTCAGGCTATTATCAGGTAGAACGGCTAAACGGTAAATATACAACGATCGAACGCTCAGGTCTGCGGGCAGCCGAGATGTTCGACTCAGCCGAGCCGGCAGAGTGGTACAACCAAATACCCCCTGGAAACCCGCTCCCAAACTATTTTGCAGACAGCCATATTCCCATTTTCCCTTCAAAGGCGGATTTAATGAAAAAGCTCCTGCTCTTTGTCCTTCCTCTGTTTTTTCTTCAATCCTGTGAACAGCAGGCCGGCGACAAGCCCTCAAAGACACCGGAATCGGTCTCCGAGGCTCAATGGCAGGAGCTGAACCTGAACAAGGCGATTGTGGGAACACCGGGCGACATTGTGTCGGTGGAATCTCCCATTGATCTGACGTTCAACAAAGAAGTTATTCCGCCGCATATGTCCGGGAAAGTGTTGGACAAGTCTCCGTTTCAGTTCGATCCCCCCGTGCAGGGAAGCGCCAAATGGCTGAACCAGGTTACGGTACGATATACTCCCTCCGATCGACTTGAGCCCGGCACGAATTACAGCGTGCTATTTAAGGGGAAAGTGGCATTCGGGACCGGCAAAAACGTGAATGATTTCTCCTTTTCCTTCAAAACGGCGGAACAGGAGGTCGTTGGGTTTACCGGGGACTTTGTCCCGGCCGAAACGGGAAAAAACATGGTTCGGTTTACCGGTACCGTATCCTTTGCTCAACCCGTCATTATCGCCAACATTCAGAAGCATCTTCGGTGCGTAAGTGAAAAGGAGAAAATATCCGTCGCGGTATCGGCATCAAAGCAAAACAGCCGAGTTGTCAATATTTTACTTCCGCCGATGAAGCGAGAAACAACCGGTCGAACGCTGTCTTTCCTTTTGCCCGGGCAGTATACGGTAGACCGAAAAGAGTGGAAACGAGACGTTTTGCTTCCGGCGGCAAACCGGTTCAAAGTTCTGGCCCACATGGAGTTGAGTGATTCGCGATACGACCAGACTGTGTACGGTTTTCGTTTCAGCGACCCTGTTCAGAAAGGAATGGATCTATCGGGGTTTGTTTCGATCGAGCCGGATATGGATTTCGCGGTGTCCGTTGATGGAAAGTACCTCAGGATTCAGTCGGATTTCGAGTATGGTCGGAAATACACCGTAACGCTGACAAAGGGGCTTCCCAGCGCTCTGGGCACCGAATTGCCCGACAACTACACTGCGACCTTTTCGTTCTCGAATGTGAAACCGGTAATTGAGTGGCTCTCCGAAGGCATCTATCTTCCATCGGATAATAAGTACAAACTGCAGTTCAAGTCGATTAACGTGCAAAATGTCTCGGTCACTGTCACCCGCATTTACGAGAACAACATGGGTTTTTTCGTGCAGAAGAACGTGCTGCATGATGCCGATGCGCGGCAGTCAAATAACAATCCATATTACAGCCCATACGGCGGCGGCCGATCGCCACATACATACACGGATCTCGATCGCGTCGGAAAGCAGATCTACTCCCGAGATGTTCGACTCACCACCCGGAAAAACAAATGGATCAAGACCGAACTCGATCTCTCCAAAGCATTCGCGGGCAAAAAGAATGCCGCTTTTGTGGTAACCTTGAAGTTCGGACAAAGCGATCTGTGCGGACGATGCATCAACGATCGAAACGATTATCGAGAGGGTGATCTTTTCTACAATGAAAATGATTACTACAAAAGCCCGTGTCGCTCCGGATACTACTACCGCAACGGCACCCTGTCGAAACTCCTGGTCGCATCGGACATCGCACTTACCTTGAAAAAAGCACGTGACGGTATCCATGTCTTTGCCGTCAATGCACTTACCGCCGAGCCTGTTTCGGGATTTGAACTTGCCGAGTATTCATATCTGAATCAGGTGCTGCAACGCAAAACGACCGATTCGCGGGGACATGCATTGTTTCCCACCGGCGACAACTGGAACGATGATTGGGAACGTGGATGGGATGAGGAAGGTAGCGCCGACAGCCGCCTCCCGGGAGAGGGATGGTATATTCGGGGCGAGACCGGTAACGGGTTGGCCATGATCCGACTTGACCATCCGTCGTGGGCACTGAGTTCCTACGACATATCGGGGGTTGACGACGGGCAGTCGGGCATGGATGTGTTCATGTATGCCGATCGCGGTGTTCACCGGCCCGGAGATACCGTCCATCTGTCGGCGCTTGTCCGCTCCGATCGAACGGTTCCCCCGTCGGATCAACCCGTCTCGCTGAAAGTGACAAATCCGCTCAATCAGACCGTGATCGAAACCCGTCAAAGATGCGGTCCGAACGGTCACGTCTATTTTGCCGTACCGACCGACATTCAGGATCCTACGGGCGAC
>CAZEMW010000512.1:0-3504 GCA_964513105.1 uncultured Fibrobacterota bacterium | reverse complement strand
CCCCCTTCTCCAATACCGGCAACAGATCCTTCATGGCACTGATCTTCTTGTCGTAAATGAGAATCAACGGCTCATCAACGATAGTTTCCATGGTTTCGGAATTGGTGACAAAATACGGCGACAGGTAGCCGCGATCGAACTGCATACCCTCAACAACCTCAAGGTTGGTTTCAATTCCTTTTGCTTCCTCAACGGTTATGACACCGTCTTTCCCAACCTTCTCCATCGCGTCGGCAATCAGATCACCGATTTCCTTGTCGTTGTTGGCAGAGATAGCACCAACCTGAGCGATTTCCGTTTTGCCGGCAACTGTTTTGGAATCTTTGTACAGTTGATCAACAATTGTTCGCACAGCCTGGTCAATACCACGCTTGATGAACATCGGGTTTGCACCGGCAGTTACATTCTTAATACCAACTCGAGCAATCAGCTGAGCCAGAACCGTGGCGGTAGTAGTTCCGTCACCGGCAACATCGGAGGTCTTCGAAGCGACCTCTTTGACCATCTGGGCTCCCATATTCTCGAACTTGTCTTCAAGCTCGATCTCTTTTGCAACGGTAACACCGTCTTTTGTAACGGTCGGCGAACCGAAGCTTTTGTCGAGGATGACGTTACGTCCTTTGGGCCCAAGGGTGACTTTTACCGCATTGGCCAGGGTATCGACTCCGCGAAGAAGCTTGTCTCTTCCGGCTGAATTAAAAGCCAGTTGCTTGGCAGCCATAGTTGAATCTCCTTATTCTTAGTATGTTTTCTCTTAAGAAAGGTTCGTGGAAAAGCGAAAAGAAAAGATCTAGATTACCGCAAGAACATCACTTTCGCGCATGATCAAGTAATCGGTCCCGTCGATTGAAACTTCGGTTCCCGAATACTTTCCATAGAGAACCTTGTCTCCTTTTTTCAGGCTCATTTCGATTTTCTGTCCGGAATCCGCGATTTTACCCTCACCAACCGCGACAACTTCACCCTTTTGGGGCTTTTCTTTTGCATTATCAGGAATAATGATTCCGCCGGCAGTTTTCTCTTCCGCCTCAAGGGGTCTAACCACTACGCGATCTGCCAAAGGCTTCACGTTCATTGAGCCCTCCCTATTTGTTGTTTGTTGTTTGTTGTTTGTTGTTTGATAAACGTAATTTGGACACATGTGCCATGAATTACGATTGTTAGCACTCGATCCAAAAGAGTGCTAACAAATTACAACATTTGCACGTCATTGTCAAGACTATAAATGAAATTCTTATGTTTTTTTCTGAGGCAGGGATTCTGTATTCAGCAATAAAGGTTCCTGCTCCGCCATTGTTGCTATTTCCAGAAGACAGATATATAATGATAGGCAAAAACGGGCAGGCCTCCCGGAGTGCATAATGAAATTTCTTGAAGCGCTTCCTTTCAACCAACGCGAAAAGAAACTCCTATTCAGGGTGTTCCTGATCTCGTCGAGCCTATGCATTCTGATAGTCGCGGCCGCGGTTACGGCACGGATACTTGCCCGGACCGGTTCTCCCGCTTCGCCCCTATTCGAAAAAACACCCCAGTCTCTCGACATCTCAACCATAGACATCGAAGCACACCGCTTTGCCGCGAGACATCATTTGCGCACCAACAACCCGGAAAAGGCAGTCCCGCACCTCCATCGCGTACTTGCAAAGGACGGTACCGATCGCGAAGCCCGGTACGGTCTGGCGACGGCGCACCTTGAGGCAGGCCATGTTCGGCGAGCATTATCCCTGCTGCGCGAGCTTCATGAGGAAGGTGAAAACGACTCCCTTGCCGGCCGGATACACGCCTCGTATGGACTGGCGCTGCTACAAAGCGGCGCTCTGGAGAAAAGCATTTCGGAGCTCGACCTCTTGCTTGAGTCGGAGCCCGAAAACGCCCTTGCACTTTGCTATCGAGGCCTGGCCGCCGCGTCTCTGGGTGCGGGAGGCGCTCGAAGGTATTTCGAAAAAGCAGTCGCCCGGGATCCCGATTTCTCTGAAGCTCTCTACCAGTTGGCCCGATTTCGGATGAACAGTCCCCGACCCGATCGAAAAGACTATCTCGAGGCAAAGGAATTGCTTCTGAAAGTGCTCAAACAGGATCCCCTTCATGCAAGATCCCACGCGCGCCTGGGCATGATTCACTACTACCTGGGACATGCGGATTTGGCAAAGAAGTCCTACCAGATCGCACTTACACTCAATCCGCAGGATTACAACTCCCGGTACAGCCTTGGGGTCCTCTACGAAGAATTGTACGAAGACCCTGTTGGTGCTTTGCACGAGTACTCGAAGGCACTGGAGCTTAACCCGGAGCATACTGAGGCGAATTTCAAAGCAGGTCTCATTTTTCTATCGAATGATATGCTCAATGAGGCGATCAGGCACTTTGAACGAGCCCGACGGTCTTCTCCGGAGGACAAAAGAATTCTGCTTCAGCTTGCGGTAGCCTATGAGCGGAAAGACATGCGCCGGAAAGCGGTGGCGGTATACCGAAACGTCTGCGATATCGATCCTCTGGATGAAGTGGCTCGACAGAAGCTTCGGCTTCTCTCACTGGGTGAGCAACCAGTTCGACAGACGGACCTGTAGGAATCATCGTATGCTGAAGAATGAAGGATGTACGCACACGCACGAAGTCGGCAGCCGCTTCTAGCCCGATTCAGGATCGTTCGCAAATCGGCCGTCCATGTTGGTTTTAGGCACAAAATGCAGAAATCCCGTGATCAACGAAAAAAAAACTTGATTTTATCCCTCATTTGTATGTATTCTAGTATACGGTGACCAATCGTAATCCATTGTCCGAACAAGGGTTACCAACAATTGTACGGAGCATCTGTCGGATGCGGCACGTCTTGCCCGCGACCAATCCGGCATCGTACTTTTCCGTCTCGAACCGCGGCGCGAGAATTTACACACGCCGTTTTTCGTGGCGGAGAAGCGGACTGCCGGGTTTCATCTTATGAAAAGACGTACCATTCGACAGGGCACCGGCCAAACGGACGGAATGCTAATCCGGAGCTGAACTATGGCCAATGTGACAAAAAAAGACCTGGTGGAAAACATTTCCGAGAAGACGGGACTCACGCAGGTCGATACAAAGATTGTAGTAGAGAGTTTCCTGGAAGCAGTGTCACTGGCGTTGCAGGGTGGAAGAAACATAGAAATCCGCGGCTTCGGGCGATTCAAGATCAAAGAGAAAAAGGCGCGGATGGCAAGAAATCCACGCACCAATGAGAATATCAAGGTGGATTCCGGCTACAAACCGGTATTCGAGGCATCCAAAGAACTCCGAAAACGAATCAACGACCGATTTGTCCTGGAAAACGATTCTTCGGCGGAGGCGGTTATCTCCAATACCGAAACGGCCCGCGCACAATCGGGACCGTCTTTCCTGGGTGGGAAGGGATTCACTCCTCCGGGGGCCGAACCGATGCCCCCCCCCCCGCAACCGTCCCTGGGCGTGTTACGCACATTTGTATACCGCGACGGTAAGAGGGCTCGGGGGGGATATTTAGGTCAATTGCGT
>CAZEMW010000511.1:0-3505 GCA_964513105.1 uncultured Fibrobacterota bacterium | reverse complement strand
AGCATACTCTGTTTCAGGTAGGGTATGGCGTGGGGATCGACACTGAAACTCCGAAGGCCCATCCGAAGAAGTCGTTCTGTATGATGTGAATCCGAAGCCAACTCTCCGCAGAGGACGCATTCCTTACCGGCCGCAGCACATCCGCTGATGACCGGTGTAAGAAACGGCATTATAAGCCGAACACCCTGCTGATAGTAGTGGAACATGTCGGCGTGCTCCCGGTCGGCCGCCATTGTATATTGCACCAGGTCATTTGTTCCCAAACTCACGAAATCAGAACTCTTCACGATTTCTTTGTGTGTCAGCAACGCCGCGGGCGTTTCGATCATCGCTCCAAGAGGAACCCTATCCGAGACTTCAGTCTCCATACTGCGAAGATTTTCGGTCTCTTCTTCAACAACCGCCCTTGTCCGAAGGATATCGTCGACGGTGGTCACCATGGGGACCAGTATTCGAACTGCAAATTGGGCACTCAGTCGCAATACGGCACGAATCTGCGAACGGAGGATCTCTGGATGTTTGAACAAGAGATGTATACCCCGAAGTCCCAGCGGAGAAGCTGTTTCGTCGGCTGATGGAAGATATGAAAGGCTCTTGTCTCCGCCGGCGTCGAGCAGACGGATCGTCAGTTCACATTTTTTCATTGGTGTCAGAGCGTGATTCAACGTTGAATAGAGCTCATCCTCCGTCGGCGGCTCGGAAACCGACATGTAGGTCGTTTCCAGTCGAAAAAGCCCCACGCCTTCGGCTCCCATTTTCCGTCCGAGCTTAACATCGGCGGGAGAGAAGGTGTTCGCCAGAACATGTACACGGTCGTTATTATACCAGACACGAGCCATCCGTGTCTTGGAGACCATTGTCTGAAATGCCTCTTCGCGACGAACCTTTTCCCGGCGAGCCCGGTCAAGTTCGGATTTCGGTGGATACAGAACAACTCGTCCCTTGTCCCCGTCGACAATGATCGGAGTACCGTCGCCTATCCGCAGAAGTGCGGTACGTACGTTCGATACGAAAGGAACCGAGTATTCTCGCGCAAGTATCGCCGCATGAGCATTAGTACTTCCCTCTTCGGCCACAATACCTGCGATGCTTTTTCGATTCAGATGCACAATATCCGACGGAAGAATTCGTCGCGACATGATTACCAGGGGTTCCTCACGCCCTCGAATGCGCGGCATCCCTTTTCCCGCCAGGCAACGGTATAGCAAACGGGCCAAATCGCGGATGTCATCTATGCGTTCCAGAAGAAGCTTGCTGCCACTGTTTCGAAGAGAATCCTCCAGGCGGCCGAAAGCATCCCGCACCGCCGCTTCTGCGCTCACCTTGCGATTTCGGATACCCTCTTCAATATCACGAATAAGGCCTTCATCCTGAAGAGTCAGCATGTGGGAAGCGAATATGTCGGATTGGTTCTGATCGAGTTGATCTTTGACCCGCTGCTCAAGGGCACCGGTTCGACGCAACGCCTCTTTCAGCGCACGACGGAACCGTCGCACCTCACCGGAAACCTCAACTTCTGAAATATGCTCGGACTGCACTTGCCGCGTTAGCGTATCGCGATACCGACGCACAACGCCCACCGCAAGCCCGGGAGACAGGGGAATGCCTCTGAGTATAACCCGTTGAGGTTTTGTGGATCGAGTTTTTTTCTTCGGAGTGGTATTTTTACCGTTTTGTGCGGAAATCACCATTAACATAAAATTATGCCTGGTTGGGCGGAAAAGCAAGTTTTGGGGGATTCAGCCGTCTCTTGCGCCGGACGTTGCCGTCTCTTTTGTGCTTTTCCATTTGAGCCGGAGAACAAGCTCACCGGTGTCTTCCACCGATGTGCCCAGGAACGCCCCTTCTCGAACAAGCATGTCCGCAAGCCATGATACATCGGCATCGTTTGCTTTCTCGAGTCGAAATCGCCGACGCTTCATTGGAAAAAGATCAAGGGAGCGCAGGTGACGATATTCGGCATCGAAATCCAGGAAGTACATAACGGCGAGATCACCTCGATAATGCTCATATCCCTGGATACCTTCATAGTCATTTATGAAATCACCGCATCCGTAGAGAATCGGTTTTCCCCGATGCACCTCAATCGCCTTTGGGTGATGGGACGAATGCCCGTGAATGATATCTACCCCGAGTTGATCAATGCATTCGTGTGCAAAACTCTGCATATCCGGCGGTATGGGAAAGCCCCAGTTCCCGCCCCAATGCACCGACAGTAATAGGACGGAATCGTCGGAAACCTGATCCTCAATCACATCGGATAGTATTGACAGTGAGTATTCCGAAGTATCGGGAAGGTAGAAAACCCCTTCCCTGTTATGCCGTGCTCCCCACTCCTCCGGTATACCGCTCGATGAAATCCCAACTGAAAGTACGCTGATTCGTGCACCATTCGAAGCGGTCAAGATAGCCGGTCGGGTTGCTTCCGTCAGGGTTGTGCCGGCTCCGCAATGCTTGATACCTTTTGCTGAAAGAACCTCCAGGGTTTCACGGAACCCTTGAATCCCCCAGTCCAGAACGTGGTTGTTGGCCAGGACACAGCAGCCGATTCCGGCGTCCGTTATGCACCGAATGTTCCTGGGCTCCATTTTATACTGGATGACTTTTTCGGGCCAGGGCTCGCGGCTCCGAGTGACGGCGGTTTCGAGGTTGATTATCCGAAAATCCGGGGACCGACGGTTCAGTTCCTCGAAAGCATCCCCCCAGATGTAGGTCCAGTCCACCGGAGTGGAAATCGCGCCGTTTACTTGCTCGGCAAGGCGTATGTAATCTTCCGAATGGTGAATGTAGGGTTCGTAGATACGCGAGTCCGAGGGAAACCTTTGTATTTGGTCGATTCCCCTGCCCGTCATTACGTCACCGCACAAGAATAGTCTGATATCCCCCGTATTCATACCCCGAAACGGCGCAAACACCATTCCGGGGGAATTGTGCGGTCGAGAGAATGCTCTATTCTCCTGATTCGGGTGCGATCCGCAAAATGGTCCCCCTGGGTGTGGCCTCCACCTGAGGAGCACGGTTGGTGTACGGTACAAGTCGTCTTCCCATAATCGAGTAAGCCTCTACTTGTTTTCCCGATTGCACTCGACCGGAATTAAGAAGCGACGGGCGATTGCGTACCGAGGTCATCGGGTCGGTATCGAATTCCACCGTCACGGCAAGAGCATCCGTATCGGGGAGAAGCCCCAGATCAAGCGTGATACTCCCGTTTGCCGCAATGACTTCATCCTCCCGCACCAGCGTAAAACCGTCGGACTCAAAGCCCTCAACCCGCACCGTTGCGGAACCCTCGGCCGGACCAATAGAGAGTACTACCGATGTGTCGATCCCGGCATCGTTACCAAGCAGCACAAAGAGCTTCTTCTCATCCTGATTGTAAGACGAGAGAGCCTGAAGGTTCTGCAGCTTTGCGGTCTTTCCCATTGCCACGTCCAGCCTGCGCCCGGTCATCCGACTGTAGTACCAGAATACCCAGTATACCGGTTTCAATTCACCCTGACTGGTG
>CAZEMW010000510.1:0-3523 GCA_964513105.1 uncultured Fibrobacterota bacterium | reverse complement strand
GTTGACGGTCGCGATGACCGATGTTCTCAACCTGCAGCTTCTCGACAACCTGCGAGATAGCACCGATCTGATCATCAATCCGGTTCTTGCAACCGAAGAAGACATTCAGGGGTCGATCGAACGGTACTATCGGGACATCTCCTCGCAGCGCGATGCTTCGGACCTCATGTCGGAGCTTGAGAGCGACGAAGTCGAGTATGTGCAGGGCGAAGAGGAAGCCGAGACCAGTATCGAGGAAGCTGCCGCGGCCGGCGCCGAGCTGGGAATCATAAAGCTGGTCAACATGCTTATTGTAAACGCGGTCCGCGATCGCGCCAGCGATATTCATGTTGAACCCGGGGAGAAAGATCTGGCGATTCGATACCGTATCGACGGCGATCTCAGAAGAGTCATGTCACCGCCCAAGCAATCACACCAGGCAATCATCACTCGCCTCAAAATCCTGTCCGATTTGGATATTGCCGAAAGACGGTTGCCGCAGGACGGACGCCTGGTGGTGAAAGTAGGGCGACGGGAGGTCGACGTTCGTCTGTCCATCCTTCCAACCGTGTTCGGCGAGAAAGCGGAGATGCGAATCCTCGATAAGGAGGCTTTCGAGAAGAGTATCGGAAACCTGGGTTTTTCAGAGAAGAATGTTGCCATATTCCGGGAGAACATCAACAAACCATACGGGATGGTCATTGTAACCGGACCGACTGGAAGTGGAAAATCGACAACTTTGTACTCGGCCGTGCAGACCGTTAAAAGCATTACCAGGAATATTATTACCGTCGAAGACCCCGTGGAGTTCCACATGGAAGGGGTTTCGCAGGTCAGTGTCAACAGCAAAATCGGCATGACCTTCGGCGCGGCACTTCGGTCAATTCTTCGACAAGACCCGGACATCATTCTGATTGGTGAAATCCGAGACAACGAAACAGCCGATATCGCTATCAAAATGGCTTTGACCGGTCATCTGGTTTTCTCGACCCTTCACACCAATGATGCGGCAAGTTCCATAGCTCGATTCGTTGATATCGGAATACCTCCGCTTCTTCTCGGCTCGGCGCTGAACCTGGTTATGGCTCAGCGACTGGTCCGAAGGATCTGTCCGAAATGCAAGATCGAGTATCGGCCCGACGATGAATTGATCGAACAATTGAAGCTCGATAGTGATGAGAAGCGAACCTTCTACAAGGGTGAGGGGTGCGTGCGCTGCAACGGCACCGGATACTCGGGACGTATCGGACTGTTCGAAATGCTCAATGTCACAAACGCTATTCGCAAACTAATCCTCAAGAGTGCCCCCACAATTGAGATTCACGAAACCGCGGTGGCCGAGGGAATGAGAACACTTCGAGGATCCGGCATTGAAAAAATCCTGACCGGTGAAACCACGGTCGAACAGGTAATCGCGGCAACGACCGAACTCTAGTGTGGCGACCGACAATTGCCGGGAATTAACCCAGGTTTCGCAACCGACGCACGGCATTCTGCGTAAGCTATTGCACGATTGCCCGAACTGAACCACAATTACCCGATTGGTGAAATAATTTTCCAGAAAAAAGTGAAAAAAATGTTGTGTCCCCTGATTCCATGTATTAATTTGTAAGTACTACAATCGTTATGCCACTAGAAGTGGTAGATGTGTGTGATGATGATGGGGTATCAGGCGAAAGCCTGATCGGGAAAGCCGGCGCAACGCCGGCTTTTCTTATTTGTGCCCATCATTCCCTCCCGCGCTTCCAGCCCGTCCCGACTTGGCACGCAATCCTCAGTCATGTATATTTTCCTGTCGCCAAACGCGTGCATTCTCACCTGAGATTTCACGCGTTTGTTCCCTGCGGCCGTTTTCATGCCGCGTAACGGACGGCAGTCAAAAGGGTTTCGATTTGAATATTGTCGTAGTTGGTGCCGGCACAGTCGGTTACAGCCTCGCAGAACACCTTTCCCGCCACGGCATACAGATTTCGGTGGTGGATAACGCACCCGACCTGTGCGAGCAAATAAGCGCCAAGCTGGATGTTTTCAGTGTCTGCGGGCAGGGATCCAGTCCCGGGGTGCTTCAGGAAGCGGGCATTGAGAAAGCGGAAATGATGATCGCGGTGACCCCCAGCGATGAATCGAATCTTCTTGCCTGCTATTTTGCGAAGAATTTTGGTGTGAAGGAACGAATCGCCCGGGTGAAATCCGGCGAGTACCTTGGGGAGGGGCCGGGATTCGGACTGGGCGCTTTGGGTGTGACCCGGGTTATAGAGCCGGAAAAAGAGGTCGTCCGGAAGATCCTTCAATACATACAACTGCCGGGACTGACTGAATCCGCCAATTTCCAGTCCGATACGGTGTATCTCCGGGGCTACCAGGTCGATGAAAGCATGCCGATTGCCGGGAAACGCCTTTCCCAGGTCGATGCATTGTCCGAAAATGCCCGTATCCTTATAGTACTGATAATCCGAAACAACAAAAGCATTGTGCCCCGTGGTGACGAACAGGTCCTTCCCGGCGACCAGATTGTTGCCATTATGCCGCGAGAATCACTACCGGCATTCCGAGGATGGGTCAATCAGCCGCAAGGAGCCCATAAAAAACTGGTTGTCTGGGGAAATTCACTCACGGCATTTTATCTTGCCCGGGAACTTACCCCTTTTGCCGATCGGGTAATCCTGGTCGATCCGGATAAAACCCACGGCGAATGGGCCGCTTCCCAGCTAAACGATATCGAGGTTTTCCACGGAGACTGCACCGATGTCGACATGCTGCATGAGATCAACGTGCGGAATGTGCCGTTTTTCATCGCGGCCAGCGAGGATTCCGAAGACAACGTTATGGCGAGCCTGCTGGCAAAGGCCGAAGGCGCCAAAGAGGTGATCGCGATCAGCAATTCGGTTCGCCATTCCACGCTCTTTTTGTCTCTGGGAATCGACCACATAATCGCGCCGTACCAGGTGACGTCACAATCGATCATCTCCGACATTCTTCGGGTACCACTCGGGTCTCTGGCCACGTTGAAAAATGTCGATGTCGTCGTCAACAGGTATGTGGTGCAGGAAGGAAGCCGTGTGGTCGGCAAGCCGCTGCATGTGTTGAGTGATCTGAACAAGAAAAGCATAATAATTGGAAGTATTTTCCGAGGCGGTGAAGTCCTGATTCCTTCGGGAAACACGGAAATTGAGTCAAATGACGAAGTGCTTATTCTGAGCCGGCCGGAAAATGCATCCGTTGCCAAAAAGCTTTTCAGCTCGAAAGGCCGACTGCTGTGACAAACGCCGAAAACATTCCCATGCGAAACCGCACTTCAAAATCGGCATATCCGGTAACCATTCGCGACATTTTCTTTCTTCCCGGCCTCGGCTCATGAATAACAGATTCGTTCTCTACTCCATTGGTAAGCTACTCCAGGTACTCGCAATCGTGATGCTCATTCCTACCGGTATTGCGATCTGGGAGATAGGTGAAATATCCACCGGCATTGTTCGGGATCCCCGACTTCTCGGCTTTATTGTCGCCGGCGCAATATCACTGTTTGTGGGGACAATCCTCATAC
>CAZEMW010000509.1:0-3532 GCA_964513105.1 uncultured Fibrobacterota bacterium | reverse complement strand
GGATGTGATGTACAACAATGCGGTTACACTGCAGTCCGAGGGAAATGAAGACAGCGCGGTTGTTCTATACAACGCGATCCTCGAAAGAGACCCTCGATATACTCGAGCATGGAATAACCTCGGAGCAATATATGCTGCGGCGGGAGATCTTGACCGTGCCGAGGAATGCTACCGAAAATCGGTTGAACGTCGGCATGATCTCGTTGAGGGATATGCGAATCTGACCAACATCCTGATGGCGAAAGGTGAACCGGACAGGGCCCGCTATTGGGTAATGAAAGGTCTTGGGCACAATCCCGACGATTCCTTGCTGACCGGCATCAAATCACAGGTCGAACACGTGCTGGACAGCCTATCCACTGAGAAAACCTCGCCGAAACGGTGATTTTTAGGTTGCACGAACAGTATTTTCTATGTCTTGTTTGACTATGCCCGTTCCCGTAGGTTTCGGGCAGTTTTGCGTGTGTCGGCTGCGAAACTCGGGTTAATTTTCTGATCTTTGTTCTTTCGTCTTCTCCCGCACTGCGGGAAGGACGCCACTGGGGGGCCTTTTGGATTTCATGAACACAGTTTTGATAGTTGGAAGCGGCGGAAGAGAGCACGCATTACTCAAAGCGCTGCTTCGGTCCGATCGCCCGCTCTGTATCTATTCCTACCCGGGTAATCCCGGTATGGAGAGAGACGGATGCATTCGGGTAGACGCGACTTACGAATCCTGGGACGGTTTGGCCGAATGGGCTGAGCAAAATGGGGTGGACCTTGCTATCGTGGGGCCGGAACAGCCACTCGTGGAAGGAATCGTTTATGCGTTTCGGGCGCGCGGGGTAACTGTATTCGGGCCTTCCAAAGCGGCCGCCCAGATAGAGGGCAGCAAAGTTTTCTCAAAAAACCTCATGAAAAAGTACGGAATACCCACCGCCGATTATGCAACTTTCACGGATAAAGAATCGGCGCTGACGTATTTGGCCGAAGTTGGGGCACCTATCGTGGTGAAGGCAGGCGGACTGGCCGCCGGAAAGGGTGCGGTTGTCTGCGATACGATGGAAGAAGCGGAAAAAACGGTTACCGACATGCTGGAGAAACAGGTGTTTGGGGCGGCTGGGACCGAAATTGTGCTTGAAGAGAAGATGGTGGGGGAAGAAGCATCGGTGTTTGCGATCACCGACGGTAACGACTACAAGCTTCTGCCTGTATCCCAGGACCATAAAGCGGCATACGATGGCGATCTCGGGCCGAATACCGGGGGTATGGGGGCCTACGCACCGGCTCCGGTGGTAACCCCTGAACTGTTGAAGCGCATCGAAGATGAGATAATCAAACCGACTCTTAAGGCGATGGTTGAGGAAGACGCACCGTATCGTGGTCTATTGTATGTGGGGGTCATGGTCACCGACTCCGGCCCGAGAGTGGTTGAGTATAACTGTCGGTTTGGTGATCCTGAGACCCAGGCGGTTCTGCCGCTGGTTGATTGCGACTGGTATCAGGTATTCGAGGCATGTGCGAAAGGCAACCTCGGGGAGGTGTCCTGGTCGGTCAAAGATCAATCCTGTGCGGCCGTTGTCCTGGCATCGGGAGGGTATCCCGGGGCCTACGAAAAAGGAAAACACATCACCGGAGCGGAGCTGACTGAACGAAACAAGGGGAATGTCGACATATATCATGCAGGCACGGCTCTCGATGGAGACGGCAATCTGGTCACCAACGGTGGCCGCGTACTGGCGGTGAGCGCCTGGTCGGGTTCTCTCCGTAAGGCAATTGAAATTGCCTATGAGAATGTTGAGAATGTTCATTTCGAAGGCAAAATGTTTCGTCGGGACATCGGTGCCAAGGGCCTGGTCCGCATCGAAGGTGAGTAACTACTGCCTGTCCGAAAACTCCCGAAAATGGACACCGAGTCCCGATTTTTTTCGGGAAGGTGCCCATTTTCGGCCCCAATCGACGGGTTCATCTTCCCGAAGTCAATTCGGGACTCGATGAACGGGGTGTTTCCGGACAGGCACTAGATAGTCGGTACCAATGATTTACCTGGAAGGATAAACCGACATGAAGCGAAGTACGCGTCGGGCAATGGTGTTCTGGATTCTTTTGGCCGTGCTCGGAATTGTGCCGGTCGTAATGGCGCAATTTGTTTCACTCCCCGGCAGCCTCGTGTGGGGAGCGCTTTCGATCTTGTGGCTCATAGACGGCATCTGGATCTCTCTTCATTTTCTGAAAATGGGGGGCAGAAAGAAAAACCGTGAGCTCCTGGTCGGAAATGCCGCCGTGTATACGGCGGTTACCGCCGAATGCCGCAAGGCCCTGAACAGGTATCTCTCCAAAGTGGTGACTAAACGCTTGATGCGTCGATCGGCGCTGTACGATCGTCCATTTCTCGCACTATGCGGTCCCGAGCAATCCGGAAAAAGCCGGTTGCTCAGTGCTTCAGGGCTTCGATTTGCCGCCAGGTATCCCAGTGAACGTGACGGGATGGCTATCGAAGGAGAAAGCAAAGTTGAGTGGCACTTCGGGAATGAAGCCGTCTGGATCGATCTTCCGGGAAACCTTCTTGAGGAATCGGGGCAGGATGAATGGAAGGCGTGGATCAAGGCGATTCAAAATGGTCGTCCTGAAAAACCGTTGGACGGGATTGTGTTGGTGGTGAGTACGCCGGAGATCCTCAACCGGGATCCCGGAGCGGTTCGTGATATGGCCCGTGGGCTCAGAGAGCGCCTTGATGAGCTTGTGTCTTCCTGGATGGTAGAGTTTCCAGTGTATCTTGTTTTTTCCCGGATGGACGAGGTCCCGGGCTTCACGCGTTTCTTTTCGCAGGGCAGTGGTGATTGGGGACGTGAGGTATTGGGAGCGACGCTCTCAGGTGATCAGCAACGAATGCTTCCGCGGCGAGCTTTCCTTGAGGAGTATGCACTTCTTTCCAATACTCTTTCTGAATATCGCGGTCGGCGACTCGCCAAGGAAAAAGATCCGGCGGCAAAGCGGCTGCTATGTCGATTCGTTATTCACTTCGCCGGTATGAAAGAGAAGCTCGGAGTGCTGGTGGCCGAACTGTTTCGTCCTACGGACTATGAGGGGCGCCCGATCTTCCGTGGGTTCTATTTTACCGGTGCTCAGCTTCGAAACACCGACGAATCCGGAGAGCAAGTGGCGGCCGTCGATGTGTCAAACACTATCGCGAATCATCCCCTTAACCCGAATCGGGCCGCACCGTCGGATACGACTCGTACAAAACGGAAATCCGGAGATTCCTACGTATCATGGTTTGTTACTTCGCTGTTCAGCCGGGTAATGTCGTCGGGCAATTCTCTGGTGCGCCAAACACAAAAGGGCAGCCGTCGAAGTATCATCCGGCATTATGGGGCCGCAGGGGCCATAATGGGTAGCTTTGGGCTGATTGCGCTCATTCTGATCGGTTCGTTTAAAAAGTCCCAGGCTATTCTGAATGATTCGATGGCGAGAATATCACAAAGCCATGAGGATTCCGAATCGGTTGCAGGACGATATCGTCGTCTCGGGGCGATGGCGAATACTCTTGCTC
>CAZEMW010000508.1:0-3568 GCA_964513105.1 uncultured Fibrobacterota bacterium | reverse complement strand
CGCCGCGGATACGCCTCTTTGTGACGCCTCGCCAAGCGCTTTCTCGCTCGGCCGAAACACCAAAGCGGAATTCCGGGCAGACACTATTTATATTGATTAGAGCCTGTCTGAAAACTCCCTGAACGAAAACGGACGCCGGCCGGAGCGACGCACCTGAGCCCAGTCGAAGTCGAGGTGGCCGGCAACAGCAGAGGAAGATCGAATTTGGCGACAATGAGTTTTGGTACTGCCAACAACACCTTTCGACAGCTTCTTGGAAACGGGTTAAGCTACAGGGTTCCCGCCTTCCAACGCGACTACTCGTGGACCGAAGATGAGTGGGATGATCTTTGGCACGATATTCTGGGAACTCTGGAAGAAAACGAAGAACCGGCTCATTACATGGGCTATCTAGTACTACAAACTGGAGACAATAAGCAGTTTGATATAATCGATGGTCAACAGCGGATTACCACGATAAGCTTGATTATTCTTGCGGCCCTCTCACATCTTCAGGATCTTGTGATATCAGGCCGGGATCCTGATGATAACGCAAAAAGAAAAGAACAATTGCGGAATAGCTATATCGGATACCTTGACCCTGTCAGAGCCTGGCAAAGATAGCCTCGGGCATATGGCGAATCGATTTTGGTCCCTGCAGGAAGCAGTAGTTCCGACAACTCATCCAAGCATTTCCAGCGCAAACATCGTATGCGCCGCAATCCCGGTCCGGATTGCCGATTCCTCCGGATTGAAGCCGGCACTGTGAATGCCGGCCATTTCCCGCACTCCCCCGGGCCGAACACCCAGGTGAGCGAAAACTCCGGGAACCAGTCGTTGATATGACGCGAAATCCTCGGCAAACATTGCCGGATGCCGACGTTCCACAACATTGCGGGCGCCCAGAACCGATCCAAAGACCTCCGAACACCGGGCCGTCAGTTTTGGATCGTTGTACCCCGAGGGATATGACTTCTCAAACGTGATATCGACCTCACAGCGAAACGTCCGCGCAACCGATTTGAGCAACTGTCCCACTCGGGTTTTCAGAAGGTTCTGTATGCGATCGGAAAACGTTCGAATGGTTCCGTGAAAAACTGCCTCATCCGGGATGATATTTCGCTTCGTGCCCGCATGCAACGACCCAACCGTCAATACAGCCGGCTCAAACGGTGGGATTTCGCGGCTTATGAGCGTTTGGAGATTCATGATCATCGACGATGCACACACTATAGGATCGATAGTCTTCTCCGGTGTAGCCCCATGGCCTCCCTTACCGTGAACGGTAACATCAAACACCAGAACCCCGGAGCAGTCGTTACCGCTTTTCAATCCGATCTGTCCGGTACGATGATCCGTACTCACGTGCAGACCGAATACCGCCGATGCATCTTTGGGAAAGACACCTTCGTCAATCATACGAACCGCTCCGCCCGGTTCCACCTCTTCGGAAGGCTGAAACAGAAACACAATTCGTCCCGCCCATCGATCGCGGAGCCGATGAAGCACGTTCACCGCTCCGTAAAGTACGGCACTGTGCATGTCGTGTCCGCAGGCATGCATGACTCCGGGAATTTTCGACGTAAAGGGGAGGTCGGTTTTCTCGGAAACAGGGAGAGCGTCCGTATCCGCCCGGAGAACTACCGTCGGACCGTCGCCGGCCGTGAGTTCAACGACTACTCCCGTCTTCTCCACACAATATCGCGGACTGAACCCCGCTCCGCGAAGAATGTCGTGCAATCGTCCGGCCGTCTGATACTCGTTCCCGGACAATTCCGGATGAGCATGAATATCCCGCCGAAGCTGTACCGCTTCGGCAAAAATGCCGTCGATTGCGGAGGAAAGGTACTCTTTCATAGGTTACATTCCGATTTCGGTATGCCGGGTCCGTGCTTGTATGGTTGGCGAAAATTCGGTTTTTCGTCTTTTCTTTCTCCCGGGGGTTTCATTGGACCGGCCCTCCCCCGTGGGCATCGTCTATACCTCTTCAGCCCTGTATCGTAGAACAACCAGGGTCGCTGCAATTACCGTGTATACCACGATATTTACTACCGGATGAAGATACCCCCACACGTTTTCTCCCTGCGTATTCCAGGTCGATCCGGCAAAGTATTGCAGGCCGAAAACTTTGGGCCAGAGAATACGCCACCACGCAATGGTCGGTTCGGCAGTCTGGTTTATTGCCCGACGAACAATCTCCAATTGTGATACGCGATAGACCGTATCCGAAACGAGACTGACTCCCAGGACCGCGGCTCCCAGAATACCGGCAATGAATTCGGGAGTGACTAGAGATACAACCCCTACCGCAAGCACTATGAAAAGAAGATTGAGCGAGCAGAGCAGTGACGCCCCGATAAAACCCGGTATTGTTCCGCCGACATTGAGGACCGAAATCAGCATCACCACGAGATGCAACGTAACCATCAGGGTAGTGGATACCACCCAGACGCCGGCCAGCCGCCCCAGCACGTACCACTCTCTCTTCACCGGTCGAGCGAGAACTGATACGGCGGTCCCATCGCGTAAATCACGCGGCAGAAGGCTCATGGAGAGCAGAAGCGCGGTGAGGAGCCCCGCGCCTGCCACAATGTGAAAAGCGACGTTCGAAACATGCCACGCGACGGTAACCGGATCTACCTCTTGCCCCTGTACTACATAGGTTCCTCCGTAGCAGCCCCTGAACATGAGAAGAAGAATGATTCCGATTCCCAAAAGTGCATAAAACGACTTCCGGTGCATCAGATCCACAATCGTGAAGCGAAGAACAACCAGAAATTTACTCATTTTTGTCCCTCTATAGCTCGAACAAATACGTCCTCAAGAGTTTCACCGAGTGAGGTGATGTTCTCGATGCTGTCCACAAGGACAATTTTGCCGTCATTCATAATGGCGGCGGTATTACAGGTTTTTTCCACTTCGGACAACAGGTGTGAATTGAGAAGCATGGTTACACCTTCGTCGCGCAAGTCTTCCAGAATTCTTCTGATGTCTCGAACCCCGATTGGATCGAGTCCCGAGACCGGCTCGTCCAAAACGAGAATATTGGGATTTCCCAGGAGCGCCGCGGCCAGACCGACTCGCTGCATCATACCTTTGGAATATGCCTTGGCTCGATCTTTTTTCCGCGAAGCCATGCCGACAAGTTCAAGCACCCGGTCGGTTTCCGTATCGGCCTTTCGGGAATCGATCCCGAGAAGAGCAGCCTGACGGCGCAGGTACTGCGTTGCATTGAGATAGGGAGCGATCCGGTTGTTTTCGGCAAGATACCCAACACCGGTTCGTGCGGTATGCGATGAACCTGGAATCCCGTTTACCAGTACCGAACCCGCACTGGGTCGGCTGAAACCCATCAACATACGAATGAGGGTGGTTTTCCCGGCGCCGTTGGGGCCGAGAAGGGCAAAAAAGGATCCCCGTTCCACCTGCAGTGACACGTCCTCCACCGCCGTTTTCGATTTGTATCGTTTCGTGATCCTTTCGAATCGAACCGCCGCTTCGCTCATGGTAACACTCTACCTTCGGATAGTTTCTCTGCGCCGACGAGATATAAGAATATACACCATTTTCGTGAGACATCCATGAGGGG